>JAGVUU010000085.1 GCA_019136105.1 Gammaproteobacteria bacterium | reverse complement strand
GTGCGCGACCCGAACGGCATCGCCGACTACTTCGCCCTGAACCTGCGCGACCGCCCGCAGGAGGTGTTTGCGGCCGCCTTCCTCGACACGCGCCATCGCATCCTCGCCTTCGAGGAGCTGTTCTTCGGCACCCTCGACGGCGCCAGCGTGCATCCGCGCGAAGTCGTGCGCCGCGCCCTGCACCACCGCGCCGCGGCCATCATCGTGGCGCACAACCATCCGAGCGGATCGCCGGACCCGAGCGCCGCCGACATCGCCGTGACGCGGCGCCTGCGCGAGGCGCTGGCGCTCGTCGACGTCCGCCTGCTCGACCACTTCATCGTCGGCGAGGGCCGGCCGCTGTCGCTGGCCGCCCGCGGCCTGCTCTAGGGCGCAAAACCAAGATCGCTATACTCGCCGGAACACCCGGGGAGGGGCGTCAGCCCAAGGCCGTGATCGAAGGTTTGCAGGACAGTTTTCCCGCCGATGCGATCGAGATCCGCCTGCAGGATCCCGACGAGGCCCTGCGCCTGATCGGCGAGCGCCGGCCGGACGTGCTGGCCCTGTTCGCCAGCCGCCGCGCCCTGCTCGCCGAACACTTCGGCGAGGCCGTGGCCCGCGCCTGGGACCGCGCCGAACGCGCGCTGGCGCTGAGCCTGGTGCGGCTGGCGGTGCGCCACGGCCGTTTCGGCAACGACTACCACGACTACCACAACGAGATGCATGCGCTCGAGATCCTCGATCGCCGCATCACCCGGGTCATGCGCGAAGCCGGCCCGCATGCGCTGGCCGGCATGGACTGGATCGCGCTCAGCCTGTTCGCCAGCTGCCACGACCTGCGCCAGCGCGAGATCGTCGACACCGGCCACCCGGTCGGCAGCAACGAGGCGGCCAGCATCGCCGAGACCCAACGCATTCTCGACCGCTGCGGCTTCGACCGCGGCCACGATCGCGGACTGTATCTGGCGCTGGAGATCATGATCGCCGGCAGCACCTTCGACGCGCGGCCGCAGCCGGTGGACCGTCGCGCCTACAACACCGCCGAGGTGATCCACACCGGCGGACCGCTGGCGCCGCATCTGGCACGCGAACTCGACCGCGTCCATCCCGGCTGGCAGGGCGAACCTGACGTCGGCCGCGCCCTCGACCTGGCCCTGATCGCCTCCGACCTCGACACCGCGAACGTCGGCGAGAGCTTCATCGAACTCAGCGACAGTTCCGCCCGCCTCGCCGGCGAGCGCGAGATGCGCGCCGGACGTTCGCTCGACTCGGTCGATTCCGGCGCGCCCATGCTCGGCTTCGTCACCGGCGGGCAGGAACGCTATTTCTTCGAACTGCACCGCTTCTGTTCGCCGCTCGGCGAACGCGTCTATGCACCCGGCAAGGCCGCCAACGCCGACAAGGTGCGCGAGATGTCGCGCCGCCTGCGTGCCGAATTCGGCGAGCGCGCGAAGGACAGCTACAGCGGCGCCGACGTGCTGCGCGCACAACCGCGCGTCGCCTGGGACCGGAAATAACCCGTCCCCGGAAGGTGGGTCGGATCAAGCCGAAGGGGGATCCGACGCCTCCATTTTTTCGGTTCTTCGCGGATTTGCGGGTAAGCAGGGGTAGACAGACAGGGTTTGGGTAGATTGGCAGTCGCCAAACTCACCAACATCCGCCCCCTGCTGTCATGAGCGATGCTATTGCGCTGCCAGGCGTCTGGCCAGGTTTTGAGGTGGTCGCCGTCGACGACGCGACCGAAGGCTGGCTCACGATTCGATTGGAGCCGTCGCCGGACTCGATGCCGTTGTGCGCTCGTTGCCTCTCGCCGAGTCCACTGATTCACGATCACCGTGATCGTCGCATTCGGGAGCGCGACATTCTGGATCTGCGTGTGACGCTGCACGTCCGCACACGGCGCGTGGATTGCCTGCAGTGCGGCAGAGTCACGGAGCATCTGTCGTGGCTATCGCCATTCGCTCGGATCACTGATCGCATGCGGCTGTGGGTTGAAGTCCTGACGCGAGTTCTTCCGATATCGCAGGTGGCGACGCTGACCGGCCTGCACTGGCACTCGGTGAAGGAGATCGATCACCGTCGCCTGGAGGCCGAGGTCGGCGCATTCGATGCTGGCCCGGTGCGACGCTTGGCGATGGACGAGTTCGCGCTACACAAGGGGCACCGCTACGCCACTGTCGTGATCGACGCCGAGCGTAAACGGGTGCTGTGGGTGGGCTATGGCCGTAGCCGCGAGACCTTGCGGCCGTTCTTCAAGCTGCTTGGCGCACAGTGCGAACAGATCGAAGCCGTTGCCATGGACATGAACTCGGCGTTCGACCTGGAAGTCAAGGCGAACTGCCCCAATGCGGAGGTCGTCTACGACCTATTCCATGTCATCGCGCGCTTTGGCCGCGACGTCGTGGATCGTGTGCGCGTCGATCAGGCCAACACGCTGCGCCAGGACAAGCCCGCACGTGCCGTGGTCAAGGGTGCTCGCTGGCTATTGCTACGCAACCGCGATCACCTCAAAGAAGGACAGGCCGTCGCACTGGAAGAACTGCTCGCCGCCAACCAACCGCTGGCCACGGTGTATGTCTTGAAAGATGCACTCAAGGGAATTTGGTACGCGCCGTCTGTCCGAGAAGGTTGGAGGCGATGGCGCGCATGGCAGCGACACGCCCGAGACAGCGGGCTCCAGCCACTGCAGCGCTTCGCACGAAATATCCGTCCATACCTCCGCGGCATCCTCGCAAGCGCGATTTTCCCTATGCACACCAGCTTGCTCGAAGGCATCAACAACCGCATCAAGGTCATCAAGCGCATGGCCTACGGCTTCCGAGACACCGCCTATTTCTTCCTCAAGATCAAGGCCGCTTTCCCCGGGGATGTGCGATGAACCAAAAAAAAACGCAGCACGAGGCGGCGTTTGAAACAACACGGGCGGCGGAATCCGTTCCGCCTACGGCCCCGGGGGAGGCCGACGCTGCCCGCTGACGGTCGAGGTCAGGACGAACGCTGTTCCGCTTCGAGCTGGGCCAGGCGCTTTTCCAGCGCTTCCAGCTTTTCGCGGCTGCGCAGCAGGACCAGCCGCTGCACGTCGAATTCCTCGCGCGTCACCAGGTTCAGCCGTTCCAGGCCGGACTGCAGGGTGGCGCGGAAGGTCTTCGCCAGATCGTCCTTCGCGGCGTCGAATCCCGGCGGAACCAGCGTCGCGAGACGCTGCGCGAGTTCGTCGATGGCCCGGACATTGATCATGGTTCGCCTCCTCGATGGCCGTCAGAGTAGGGCGCGCCCGATGCGCGCCGCCTCGGGCGGGATCGCAATTGTGCCTGGGAAATTTCGCAAAGGCATGGACGGGCGCGGGCATCGCCCTGGTCC
>JAGVUU010000190.1 GCA_019136105.1 Gammaproteobacteria bacterium | reverse complement strand
GAGATTCCCGCCGGCTGGTTCCAGTCGGTGCAGCCGGCGTTCGTGATCCTGTTCGCCCCGGTGTTCTCGGCGCTGTGGGTGTGGCTCGCGAAGCGCAACCTCGACCCGGCCGCGCCGTTCAAGTTCGCGTTCGGCCTGCTGCTGATGGGCCTCGGGTTCCTGTTCATGGTGAAGGCCGCCGGCATCGTCGCGGGCGGGCTGCAGGCGCCGGCGTATTTCCTGGTGCTCACCTACCTCGTGCACACGTTCGGCGAGCTGTGCCTGAGCCCGGTGGGCCTGTCGACCGTGACCAAGCTCGCGCCGGCGCGTTTCGTCGGCCAGATGATGGGCGTGTGGTTCCTCGCGAGCTCGCTCGGCAAGCTCACTGCCGGCCTGATCGCGGGCAGCTTCGACCCGAACGACCTGGCTGGCATGCCCGACCGGTTCCTGTTCATCGTGATGTACGGCTGCGGCGTCGGAGTGCTGCTGCTGATCCTGAGCCCGCGCATCGTCCGCTGGATGGGCGGCGTGCGCTGAGATCCTGACGAACATTTGGGGGAGGCCTTTCCGGATGCGATTCCAGAACCTGATGCTGCGCGCGTGCGTCACCGTCGCGATCGCCGCTTCGACGACGGCGCTTGCCGGCGATGCACCCGCCGCCACGCAGGCCGCCGGGCCTGTCACGGCGATCAAGGCCGGACGGCTGGTGGACGTCGCCGCGGGCCGCGTGCGCAACGACCAGGTGGTGCTCGTGCAGGACGGCAGGATCACGGCCGTGGGCCCGGCGGGCACGACGCCCGTCCCGGCCGGTGCCAAAGTGATCGACCTCTCCGGCCACACCGTGCTGCCCGGGCTGATCGACACGCACACCCACGTCACCAGCGACCCGGCCACCCCGCCGTACCACCACTACGGCATCTCGGTGCCGCGCCAGGCGCTGATCGGTGCGCGCTTCGCCCGCGACACGCTGCTGTCGGGCGTCACCACCATCCGCAACGTCGGCGCCGCCGGCTACACCGATGTCGCGCTGCGCGACGCGATCAGTGCTGGTGACGTGATCGGCCCGCGCATCCTCGCATCGGGCCCCGCCCTCGGCATCACGGGCGGCCACTGCGACGGCAACATGCTCGCACCCGAGTTCCACGAGCAGGCCGAAGGCGTGGCCGACGGCCCGGTGGCCGTGCGCGCGATGGTGCGCAGGAACGTGAAGTACGGCGCGGACGTGATCAAGTACTGCGGCACGGGCGGCGTGTTCTCGAAGGGCACGCGCGTCGGCGCGCAGCAGTACACGCCCGAGGAGGTGGCGGCGATCGTCGACGAGGCGCACATGCACGGCCGCAAGGTGGCGGTGCACGCGCACGGCGCGAACGGCATCAAGGTGGCGCTGCGCGCGGGGGTGGACACCATCGAGCACGCGAGCCTGATCGACGACGAGGGCCTGAAGCTCGCCAAGGAGAAGGGCGCGTTCCTCTCCATGGACATCTACAACACCGAGTACACCCAGTCGGAGGGCCCGAAGCGCGGCGAACTCGAGGAGTTCCTGCGCAAGGACCGCGAAGTGGCGCAAGCGCAGCGCGACAACTTCCGCAAGGCCGTGCAGATGGGCATCAAGCTCACCATGGGCACCGACACGGGCGTGCACCCGCACCGGGACGCCCCGAAGCAGCTCGCCGTCATGGTGGATTACGGCATGACGCCCATGCAGGCGATCCAGGCCGCCACCTGGGTGGGCGCACAGGCGCTCGGCATCGAAGGCGAGGTCGGGCAGATCGCCCCGGGCTATGCAGCCGACATCATTGCGGTGGGCGGTGACCCCCTCGCGAACGTGCGGGCCTTCGCCGACGTCGGTTTCGTCATGAAGGGCGGCGAGGTTTACAAGCAGTAGCGGCTTGCTCTTGCACCGCAATATCACGGAGACTTGCGGCCCTCGCGCGTCTGAAGCGCAATTACCTGAAGTAGAAGCAAAAACCCATGTCCAGCACTGCCCTGCCCGCCGTGACGCGGGAGACCTGGCTCGGCCACCCGAAAGGCCTGTTCCTGCTGTTCGCCACCGAGATGTGGGAGCGGTTCAGCTACTACGGCATGCGCGCGCTGCTGGTGCTGTCGCTGATCGCCGGCGTCGAGTCCGCCAATCCCGGCTTCGGCTGGTCGCAGTCCGAGGCGCTCAAGCTGTACGGCCTGTTCACCGGCTTCGTGTACTTCACGCCGCTGATCGGCGGCTGGCTCGCCGACAACTACCTCGGCCAGCGCAAGTCGGTGATCATCGGCGGCGTGTTGATGGCCATCGGCCAGTTCACGCTGGCCGCGGCGATCCCCGGCAACCTGAACCTGTTCTACATCGGCCTCGTGATCCTGGTGCTGGGCAACGGCTTCTTCAAGCCGAACATCTCGACCATGGTCGGCGACCTGTACGAGGAAGGCGACGCGCGCCGCGACGGCGCGTTCACGATCTTCTACATGGGTATCAACGCCGGTGCGTTCCTCGCGCCGCTGGTGTGCTCGACGCTCGGCGAGGATCCGGCGCGCGGCTGGGCCTATGGTTACTTCGCTGCCGGCGTGGGCATGGTGCTGTCGGTCATCATCCAGCTCCTGTTCGCCCGCCGTTACCTCGGCGAGATCGGCACGGTGCCGGCCGCCAAGCGCTCGCTCGCGCAGTCGGGTGGCAAGCACGCGCCGCTCACCCCGGACGAGGTGGATCGCCTGCGCGTGATCTTCATGCTGTTCGTGTTCGTCGTGCTCTTCTGGGCGGCGTTCGAGCAGGCCGGCGGCCTGATGAACATCTACGCCAACGAGAAGACCGACCGCATGATCGGCGGCTTCGAGGTGCCGGCCGGGTGGTTCCAGTCGCTGAACCCGCTGTTCATCGTGGTGCTCGCGCCGCTCTTCTCCGCGATGTGGGGCAAGCTCGGCCAGGCGGGCAGGAACCCGGCCACGCCGCGCAAGATGGTGCTCGGCCTCGTGCTCACCGGCATCGGCTTCCTCGCGATGGTGGCCGCGGCGCTCGAGTCGGCGAGCGGCGGCAAGGCCGCGATGTCGTGGCTGGTGATCGCCTACTTCTTCCACACCACGGGCGAGCTGTGCATTTCGCCGGTGGGCCTGTCGATGGTCACGAAGCTCGCGCCGCTGCGCCTCGCGTCGCTGATGATGGGCGTGTGGTTCCTGATCAATTTCGTCGCCAACTGGCTCGCGGGCATCATCGGCTCGTACGCCGAGAGCCTCGGCGAGCTGTCGATCTTCGGCGGCCTCGCCGCCACGCTGTTCATCTTCGCGGTCATCCTGTGGCTGCTGTCCGGCACGCTGGTGCGCTGGATGCACGGCGCCGAAGACGTGAAGCACGCTTGAGGAGCACCCATGATTCGTGACGCTGTCCGCCGCGCGCGCCTTGCGGCCGCCGCTTCCATCGCCATCCTCGCGACCGTGCCCGCCGCGATCGCGTCCGCGGAAACCGCCGATGAGTTCGTCGCGCGGCTCAACAAGCAGTTCGCCGACATCGCGCTCGAGGTCAATGCCGCGGGCTGGACGCAGGCAACCTACATCAACGCCGATACGCAGCTCCTCAACGCCCGGGCGTTCGAGCGCTATCTCGAGGTCTTCAGCCGCGCGGTGGCCGAGGCGAAGCAGTTCGAGGGCCAGCCGATGAGCCCGGCCTCGAAGCGCTCCATCGAGCTGCTCAAGCTGGGCGTTGCGGCGCCGGCGCCCGACGACCCGGCCAAGCGCGCGGAGCTTGCGACGCTGCTCGCCGGGATGGAGGCCAAGTACGGCTCGGCCGTCTACTGCAAGGACGGCGGCAAGGACTGCCGTGACGAGGTGCAGCTCAAGAAGGTGCTCGAGAGCAGCCGCGACTACGACGAGCTGCTCGACGCCTGGAAGGGCTGGCACGACCAGGCGCGCGCGCTGCGCAGCGACTACACGCGCTACGCGACCCTCGCCAACGAAGGTGCCCGCGAGCTCGGCTACCGCGACCTCGGCGCCATGTGGCGCTCGGCCTACGACATGCCGGCGGACGAATTCACGAAGGAGGCCGCGCGCCTCTACGGGCAAGTGGAGCCCTTGTACAAGGACCTGCACTGCTACGCGCGCACCCGGCTCGCGCAGAAATACGGCAACGACAAGGTGCCGGCCGGCAAGCCGATCCCGGCGCACCTGCTGGGCAACATGTGGGCCCAGCAATGGGACGCGGTGTTCGACCTGCTCGAGCCGTATCCGGGCGTCAGCCCGCTCGACGTGGACGCGGCGCTGGTCGCGCAGAACTACGACCCGGTGCGCATGACGCAGTCGGCCGAGGCGTTCTACAAGTCGATCGCCTTCCCGGCCCTGCCGCAGACGTTCTGGGAGCGCTCCCTGCTCGCCCAGCCGCAGGACCGCAAGGTGCAGTGCCATGCGAGCGCCTGGCACATGGACGGCAAGGAGGACGTGCGCATCAAGCAGTGCATACGCCCGACCTACGAAGAGCTGCGCACCATCTACCACGAGCTCGGCCACGTCTATTACTACCTCTGGTACAAGGACCAGCCGTTCATCTTCCAGAACGGCGCACACGACGGCTTCCACGAAGCCGTGGGCGACACGGTCAACCTGTCGATGACGCCCGCCTACCTTGCGAAGATCGGCCTGGTGCCCGAGGCGAAGACCAGCCGCGAGGCCGTCATCAACCAGCAGATGAAGATGGCGCTCGAGAAGATCGCCTTCCTGCCGTTCGGCAAGATGATCGACGAGTGGCGGTGGCAGGTCTTCTCCGGGCAGGTGGCGCCCGGGAACTACAACGCCGCGTGGTGGGCGATCCGCGAGAAGTACCAGGGCATCCGGCCGCCGGTGGCCCGCTCCGAGACTGATTTCGATCCGGGCGCCAAGTACCACATCCCCGGCAACACGCCGTACACGCGTTACTTCCTGTCGTTCATCCTCCAGTTCCAGTTCCACAAGGCCCTGTGCGACGCGGCGGGCTTCAAGGGCCCGCTGTCCGAGTGCTCGATCTACGGCAACGAGGAAGCGGGCCGGAGGTTCGGCGCGATGCTCGCCAAGGGCGCGAGCCAGCCCTGGCAGGACACGATGTACGAGCTGACCGGGACGCGCCAGATGGACGCCTCCGCGATCCTCGAATACTTCGCGCCGCTGCGCGGCTGGCTCGAGGAGCAGAACAAGGGCCAGCAGTGCGGCTGGTGAGGTAAGCCATGGACAGCGCCGCCGCCTCGCCCCCGCAGCTCACGACCCGCGCGGTCGTGCTCGCGATCGTGCTCGCGATGGTGCTCGCTGCCGCGAACACGTACCTCGGGCTCTTCGCCGGCATGACCATCGCGTCGGCGATCCCCGCCGCGGTGGTGTCGATGGCGGTGCTGCGGGTGCTCGGCGGCAGCACGATCCTCGAGAACAACATCGTGCAGACCGGCGCGTCGGCGGGTTCGTCGATCGCCTCGGGCGTGATCTTCACCATCCCGGCGCTGGTGATCCTCGGCCACTGGGCCGATTTCCAGTACCTGTGGGTGCTGGCGATCGCGGGCCTGGGCGGCATCCTCGGCGTTTTCTTCTCGGTGCCGTTGCGCCGCGCGCTGATCGTCGACCAGGGCCTCGCGTTCCCCGAAGGCAAGGCCGCGGCCGAGGTGCTCAAGACCGGCGAGAACCCCGCGGCGGGCGTGAAGATCCTTGGGCTGGCTGCGCTGGGCGGCGGCTTCGCGAAGCTCGCGGCGGCGAGCGGCCTGCGCCTGTTCCCCGACGTGGCCTCGGTGTCGGGCTGGATGGGCAAGTGGCTCGGCTACTACGGCACCAACCTGTCGCCCGCGCTGCTCGGCGTGGGTTACATCGTCGGGCTCAACGTCGGCATCCTGGTGCTGATCGGCGGCATGATCTCCTGGAACGTCGCCATCCCGGTGTACGCCGCGTTCTTCCTCGACGGCAACCCGGACCTGGCGGCAACCGTGGCCGCCGGCAGCGCCGAGGACGCGGCGTACGCGATCTGGTCCGCGCAGATCCGCTATCTCGGCGTGGGCGCGATGCTGGTCGGCGGCGTGTGGGCGCTGATCTCGATCCGCGAATCGCTGCTGTCGGGCATCAAGAGCGGCCTCGCGGCGGCGCGTGCCGGCGCCGGCCGCGTCGTTGCGCACACGGAGCAGGACCTGCCGATGAACGGCATCCTGATCGGCACCCTGCTCTTCACGCTGCCGCTGTTCGCGCTCTACCAGACGATCGTGGGCAACATCGGCGTGAGCCTGCCGATGACCATCATCATGATCGTCGCCGGGTTCCTGTTCTGCTCCGTGTCGGCCTACATGGCCGGGCTGGTGGGTTCCTCGAACAACCCGGTCTCCGGCATCACCATCTGCACCATCCTGTTCGCGTCGCTGGTGCTGCTGTTCCTGATGGGCAAGGGCGCAGCGCTTGGCCCCGTCGCGGCGATCATGATCGGCGCGGTGGTGTGCTGTGCCGCCTGCATCGGCGGCGACAACCTGCAGGACCTCAAGTGCGGCTACATCGTGGGCGCCACGCCCTGGAAGCAGCAGGTGATGCTCGCGATCGGCGCGGCCTCGAGCGCGCTCGTGATGGCGCCCGTGCTGAACCTCCTGCTCAAGGCCTACGGCATCGGCGTGCCGACGGCCGAGCACCCCGACCCGTTGATCGCGCCGCAGGCCACGCTGATGGCGTCGGTGGCGAAGGGCATGTTCGGCGGTCACCTGCCGTGGGGCATGATCTCGATCGGCGCAGCCATCGGCGTCGCGGTCATCGTGTGGGACCTGTGGCTCAAGCAGCGCGGCTCCGAGTTCCGCGCGCCCGTGCTCGCGGTGGCCGTCGGCATCTACCTGCCGCTCGAGCTCGCGGTGCCGATCTTCGCGGGCGGCCTGCTCGCGTGGCTGGTGGAGAAGAAGCTCGGGGTGCACGGCGAGACGCCGGAGGCCGAGCGCGCCAAGCGCAACGGCATGCTGTTCGCCGCGGGCCTCATCACCGGTGAGGCGTTGATGGGCATCTTCATCGCCATCCCGATCGTCACGTCCGGCCGCGCGGACGTGCTGGCACTGCCCGCCGGGCTGCAGTTCGGCGGCTGGCTCGGCCTGCTCATCGTGGGATGGCTCGCCGTGATGCTCTACCGGGTGGGCACCCGCCGCACGTGACCAGCGCCGCCTCCACCCCGGAGGATCCGCGCCACAGGCTCAAGATCGTCGCGGCGTTCGCGACGATCTACTTCGTCTGGGGCTCGACCTTCCTTGCGATCCGCATCGGCGTGCGGCAATTGCCGCCGCTGCTGTTCGGCGGCTTTCGTTTCCTGCTGGCGGGCACGCTGCTCGCGGCGTTGGCGTTCGTGCTGCGCGAGCGCTTTCCGGGCCGCGCGGTCGAGTGGCGCTGGATGGTGCTGTTCTCGCTGCTCATGATCACGTTCAGCAACGGGATGGGTACGATCGCGCTGCAGTACGTGCCGTCGAACGAGGGTGCGCTGCTCGCGGCGAGTTCAGCGCTGTGGATCGCCGTGCTGGGCGCGCTCGGGCCCAAGGGTCACGCGCTCACGGTGCGCGGGATGCTCGGCGTGCTGCTCGGCTGCATCGGCGTGCTGCTGATCGTGTGGCCGCGAGGCGCGCAGCCCGCGGGCCACCTCGGCTGGCAGGCGCTGATCCTGTTCAGCAATTTCTCGTGGGCCGTGGGCACGATCCTGTATCGCGACTCGGCACTGGCGGTCGGCCCGGTGGCGTTCAACGCCGTGATGATGCTGCTCGGCGGCACCTGGCTCGTGCTGGGCGGGCTCGCCACGGGCGAACTGCCGCGCTGGGAGTGGCGGCCCGGCGGAATCGCTGCAATGGTCTACCTGGCCGTGTTCGGCTCGGCGCTCGCCTACACGGCCTACTCGTGGCTGCTGAAGCGCGTGCCGGCCGACCGGGTGGGCACCTTCGCGTACGTGAACCCGGCCGTCGCGGCCGTGCTCGGCTGGGCGGTGCTCGGCGAGTCGCTCGGCGCCCTGCAGCTCGCGGGCATGCTGGTCGTGCTGCTCGGCGTGGCGCTCGTCACGCTGCCGAGCAAGCTGGCCTGATCAGCGCTTCGCCGTGAAGATCTCGATGCGGCCGTTGGTGCCGATGGCACTCGACGCC
The DNA here is from genome assembly GCA_019136105.1 of Gammaproteobacteria bacterium. Taxonomy (GTDB): domain Bacteria; phylum Pseudomonadota; class Gammaproteobacteria; order Steroidobacterales; family Steroidobacteraceae; genus RPQJ01. Next base: position 8,944 of record JAGVUU010000190.1, on the reverse strand, counting down.
GCCCACGACACGAGGCTCACGATCACCGCTGCGCCCAACGCGGTCCAGAAGCCGCTGATCTGGAATCCGGGGATCAGCCAGGCGACCAGGCCGACCATGCCCGCGTTCAGCACCAGCAGGAACAGCCCCAGCGTGACCACCGTGATCGGCAGGGTGAGGATGAAGGCGAGCGGACGGACCACGGCGTTGACCACGCCGAGCACGACCGCCGCAAGGATCAGCTTGGACGGCGCGTCGAAGGTCACGCCGGACAGGAGTTCGCTCGCGACCCACAACCCCAGGGCCGTGATCGCCGCCCGCAACAGGAAACCGACCATGGTTGGTTCTCCAGCATCCGGCCGCTGACGCGGGCCGTTGACGTGCGACGCATGGTAAAGGAATCTCCGCGGCACACCAATTTGACCGGGGGATCCGCATGGAGTTCGTCGCTTTCGTTATCGCGCTCGCGCTGCTCGAATTCGCGGTGTTCGGCATGCTCGTCGGCTGGGCGCGCGGGAAGTACAAGGTCGCGGCGCCGGCCATCGGCGGCCACCCGGTGTTCGAGCGCTATTTCCGCGCGCACCAGAACACCATGGAGCAGCTCGTGGCGTTCGTGCCCGCGATGTGGCTGTTCGGCACTTACGTGAATCCCACCTGGGCGGCGTGGCTCGGCCTCGTGTTCGTGCTTGGGCGGATCGTGTACCTGGCCGGCTACGTCGCCGATCCAGCCAAGCGCGAGATCGGCTTTGCGATGAGCTCGCTGCCGGTGGTGATCCTGCTGCTCGGCGCGGCGTGGGGGGCGGGGAAAGCGATGATGTAGGAAGTGATTGGTGATTGGTGATTGGTGAATAGGGAATAGGGGGGACGCCGCAAACTTCTTGCTAGTCCCTATTCACCAATCCCTATTCACTAATCCTTCGCCCGCTGCAGTCGCTCCGCCACCCGCTGCCGCACCTCCGCGCCCTCAAGCAGCCCGATCAGCGCCAGCCCGAACTCCATCGCCGTGCCGGCGCCGCGCGAAGTCACGACCTTGCCATCCACCACGACAGCTTCTTCGCGCAGCCGGATCCCAGGCGCGGAATTTGCGTTCAGGAACCCGGGGAAACTCGTGGCGGCACGCTCCTCGAGCAATCCCGCGTGCGCGAGCACGCTCGGAGCTGCACAGATCGCCGCCGTGTAACGACCTTCGGCGGCGAAGCGGCGCAACAGCGAGATCACGCGCGGGTCGTTCTTGATGTGCTCGGCGCCGGGCATCCCGCCGGGCAGGACGACCATGTCGTATTCGTCGGCCACCACGGCGTCGAGCGCCTTGTCGGCCAGTACGGTGACGCCGTGCGAACCCGTCACCCGCGGGCCATCGAGCGAAGCCGTGTGCACCTCGATGCCGGCGCGGCGCAACACGTCGACGACGGTGACGGCCTCGATTTCCTCGAAGCCCTCGGCGAGCGGCACCAGTACTCGTGACATGGGAGCAGGATCCCGCCCGCAGCGCCGGCGCTCAGGGCTTGCCGGCGAGCGCGACCTGCGTACCCAGGCTGCGATCGCGCAGGTATTGCAGAGCGGCTTGCACGGCCGGATCGGATGCGGGGTCGAGCGGGACCGGCGAGGGCTCCAGCGCGCCTGCAAGCGAAACGTCGGGATCGATGCCGCGCTCGTGGATCGAGGCGCCCGACGGCGTGAAGTAGCGCGACGTGGTGAGCTTCAGGGCCAGCCCATCGCGCAGCGGCACCACGGTCTGCACCGAACCCTTGCCGAACGTGCGCTCGCCCATCAGCGTGGCACGCCCATGGTCGCGCAGCGCACCCGCGACGATTTCTGCGCCCGATGCGGAGCCACGGTCCACCAGCACCACGAGCGGCGCGGCGTGCAACAGGTCACCGCCGGAGGCGCGCATCTCGAAACGCGAATCCGCGGTGCGGCCTTCGGCGCGCACGATCACGCCGGACTCGAGGAAGTCGTCGGCGACGCCCACGGCGGACTCGAGCACGCCGCCCGGGTTGCCGCGCAGGTCGAGCACGAGGCCGGCCAGCGGCTGCGCGTCCTGCAGTCGTGCCAGCTGCCGCCCGAGGTCGCGCGGCGTCGCGTCGTTGAAGTGGGTGACGCGCACGTAGCCATAGCGGCCCGGCAGCGGTTCGGCACGTACCGTGCGCACGTGCACGTCGGAGCGCGCCAATTCGAACTGCAACGGCTCGGGCTCGCCTGCGCGCGACACCACGAGGCGCACCTTGGAGCCGACGAAGCCGCGCATGCGCTCGATGGCGTCCTCGAGCCGCGCCGCCTCGACCGCGCGGCCGTCGATCTCCAGCAGCACGTCGCCGGGGCGCACGCCGGCCTTGTCGGCGGGCGACCCCTCGATCGGCGTGACGACCACGATCCTGCCGTCCTGCTCGGCCACTTCGAGCCCGACGCCCGAGTAGTGGCCGCTGGTGCTGACACGCATCGCCTCGTATTCGGCGGCGTCGAGGAACGCGGAGTGGGGATCGAGGCTGGCGATCATGCCCTCGGCCGCGGCGAGGTCGAGCTGATCCTCGGTCACGGGCTCGACGTACTCGCTCTTCACGTGGCGGGTGACTTCGTCGAGCAGCGACTGGACCGCCGTCCGCGGCGCCGGCGGGGCAACCGGTGGCGACTCGCGATCGGCCGAGACGCCGCGCGCGAGCATCAGCCCGGCCCCGAGCAGGGCGCCTGCAGCAGCGGCGAGCAGTGTGTGGATGCCCTTGGGCACCGTCGGCCTCGGGTCGCGAAAGGGCCCTAGATACTAGCGCCGAGTACGGCCGGGATCACCTTTTCGAGCGGGGCGGGGCGCCCGATCGAGAAACCCTGCCCGAATTCGACGCCGAGCTGGCGCACGATGTCGCGGATCGCGTCGCTTTCGACGCACTCGGCCACGGTCCTGAGCCCCATGGCCTGGGCGAGGCGCACGATGGCGCTCAGCATCGCCTGTGCGCGGTCGTCTCCGACCACGTCGCGGACGAAGGTGCCGTCGATCTTCAGGCAGGTGGCCGGCAGGGTCTTCAGGTAGGTGAGCGAGCTCAGGCCACGGCCGAAATCGTCGAGCGCAACGTCGAAGCCGAGATCGCGCAGCCGGCGCATCAGCGCCTCGGCGCGGACGATGTTGGCAACGGCGGCTGTCTCGGTGAGCTCGAACGACAGCAACGACGGCGGCAATCCGCTCTCACGCAGCGCGCCCTCGAGGAACGCACAGAACTCGGCGTCCCCGAGCGACTGGCCGGAGATGTTCACCGCAAAGCACGCGCCGCGGCGGGTGAGTTCGGCGGCGTGAGGCTGGAGCGTCTGCAGCACCCGGCGCACCACCCAGCGGTCGATGGCCGGGGCGAGCTGGTAGCGCTCCGCAGCCGAGAGGAATTTCTCGGGCGACAGGCTCTGCCCGCCCTCGTCGGTCATGCGCAGCAGCAGCTCGAACTTCGGGCCCGCGACCGCGCCGTTCAGCGGCACGATCGACTGGGCCTCGAGGCGGAACTGGTCCTGCGCGAGCGCGTAGCGCAGCGTGCCCACGAGTGTGACGTCCGTGAAGCGCCGCACGATGCTTTGGTCGGATTCCTCGTAGGTCTCGACGCGGTCGCGGCCACGGTCCTTCGCGGCCTTGCAGGCGATCTCCGCCGCGGCAAGCGCGTGAGCGAGCGGGTGCTTGCCGTCCACCACGCGCGCCACGCCGAAGCTCGCCGAGACGTCGACCGTCTGCGAACCCGAGACGAAACCGAGCTGCTCGAGGCCTTCGCGCAGGTTCTCGGCGACGGTCTGCGCGTCGTCGAGCGGCATGTCGGTGGCGAATACCGCGAACCGGTCGCCCGAGATGCGTGCCGCGAGCATGCGCGGCGTCAGGTGGCGGCGGATCACCTCGGACACCCGCATGATCACCTCGTCGCCCACGTGCATGCCGAGGTTTTCGTTGAGCACGTGCAGACGGTCGATATCGATGTAGATGACGCTGTGATGGGCGGACTGCCCGGCCTGCCCGAGCAGCCCCTGTGCGCGCTTCTCGAACGCGGGCCGCGTCAGCAGGCCTGTCGTGGGGTCGTAAGCGTTCAGCAGGATGTAGGCGACCCGGCGTGCCAGCAACTCGACGATGCGCACCTGGCGCAGGTCGAAGTCGGGCGAATCGGCCGGCTTGAACAGCACCAGCAGGCCGAGCACGCGCTGCGCGCCGTGCATGACCGGGCACGACAGCACCTTGTACGGCAACTTGCCGAGCGGACCCGCCTCGACCGGCTGGTTCGAGGTCATCGTCTGCCGGTGCAGCTGCGTCCAGGCGAGCAGGTGGCGGTGCGTGCGGGTGAGCACGTCGGCCCCCACGCGCGGCGGCACGCCCTGCCCGGTGCGGCACACAGCGATGTTCTTGTCGGGAATGAGCAGCGCGCCGACGCTGCAGTTCAGGTGATCGACGCAGCCCTGCAGGAGTTGCGCGAGATCGTCGGTCGACTCGCTGGTGGCCGCCTCGTCCTGCGCGGCGCCGAGCAGCAGTTCGAGGTCGCGGTCGCGCACCATCAGGCTGCGCTGCAGGTCGCCGATGCTGTACTGCGAGTTCAGCTCGCGCTGCAGGCATTCGAGCGCAGGGCGCAGCAGTCCCTGGACGAGGGCGAACGGACGCGGATCACTGCCCTGCCGCGACTCGCGGCAGATGATGCCGACCGCACCGATGAGCCGCGCGTCCGGATCGCGCAGCAGGAAGACGTAGGCGCAATGGTCGCGATCGATCGGCTCGGCGAATCCCTCGCCACCGCTGGACGGACTGAGGTGCTGGGCCAGGGCGTCCTGCAGGATGCGGTGCAGCTCGGGGGAATCGAGCCCGTCGTTGAGCCAGACCGGCAGGCCCATCCGGTCGTAGATGGCGATCGACTGCGCGCGGGGCAGCAGCATCTTCACCAGTTGCCCGTACGGGTCGAAGGTCGTCGCACCAATCGGCGCCGGCGCGCCGTCGAGCGCCACTGCAAGCTGCATCGGTGTGTCCTTGTGGGCATCCCGCCCTGTCGCACCAGGCTGGATCATCCTTGATGGCGCGTACCGCATTCCTTGACGCGCGCCACAGTCTGGCCGGGGTCGCGGACGGGCCGCAAACCGCGGAAGTGGCCCCTTTGAACATAATCCCGGCGGCTAGCGCCGCTGCAGCCAGTTTTCCGGATTGACCGGTTCGCGGCCGCGCCGCACCTCGAAATAGAGCGCCGGCTGGTTGTGGCCGCCGGTGTCGCCGACCGCGCCAATCACGTCGCCCGCGGCGACGGGGTCGCCGACCTTCTTGAACACTTCCTCGTTGTGCCCGTACAGGCTCAGGTAGCCGCCGCCGTGGTCGAGCACGATCATGAGCCCCATGCCGGGCAGCCAATCGGCGTAGGCGACCCGCCCGGCGAACGGCGCCCGAACCCTCGAGCCCCGGTCCGTGCCGATCAACATGCCCTGCCACTTGAGCGAGCCCCCCGCGCGCGGCTGGCCGAAACGCGCCAGCACCTTGCCCTGCTGCACGGGCCACGGGAGCTTGCCGCGCAACGGTTCGAACGGGGCCTGCTTCGCCACCGGCACGCTCTGGAGTGCCTTGCGCAGGTCCGCGATCAGTTTCTCGAGGCCGCGGGCCTGCGACTCGAGCCGCTTGATTTCGCCGCCGCGGGTCTTGATCTGCGAGTCGATGGCGGCGACGGCCTGCGTGCGCTGTTGCTGCGCGCCCTTGAGCGCCGCCAGTTCCTGCTCCTGCCGGGCCTCGAGATCCTTGAGCCGCTGGCCCTCGGCGGCGATCTTCTCCCGCAGCAGGGCCAGGTGCTCGAGCTTGTCGCGGATGCTGTCGATGCGTTCGGCCCGCGCGCGCCCGAAGTAGCCGTAGTACGTGAGCATGCGCCCGAACTCGGCCGGGTCCTGCTGGTTGAGCAGCATCTTGAGCTGCTCCTCGCGGCCGTTCACGTAGGCCGTGCGCAGCTCGCCGGCCAGCGCGCCGCGTTCCGCCGCCAGCTCCTTCTCGCGGCTCGCCTGTTCGCGCTCGAGCTCCTCGAGCCGCGCCTCGCTCGCGATGCGCTGTGCACGCGTCTCGTCGAGCTTGCGCCGGGCACCTTGCACGCCGAGTTCGGCGTCGCGCAATTGCGCGCTCAGCCTGTCGCGCTTCTCGATGTCCTGGTTGACTGCCTTGCGCACCTTTTCGATGCGGGCGTTGACCTTCTTGAGCTCCGCCTCCTTCTGGGCGGGCGTGGGCTGACGGCCAGACTGCGCCCACGCCTCGAGCGTACCGAGTCCCGAGGCCAGGACCAACAACCCGGCCAGGGCGGCACGCCAGCCCGCACCCCGCGAGCGGCGTGGCTGGTGGGCGTTGTGGGGGTGCGGGGTCTGCATGCCTGGGCGGGCTGGACGGGCGGGTGGAAAGGCGGCAAGTCTAGCGTGTCGGCGGGGCTGCTATAATCCGCGATCCTTTTTCGCCCGGTCTGCCCATGGAGCGCCTGCTCGACTACATCACCCGCCACCCCTTCCTCGCCGGAGGGACGGCGGTGCTCGCCCTGGCGGTGCTCGCCTACGAGGCCAGCCGCGCCCGCAGCGGCGGCCAATCGGTGGGCCCGATGGACGCCGTGCGTCTCCTGAACCAGGGCGCCGTGCTGGTCGACGTGCGCAGCCAGGCCGAGTTCGATTCCGGCCACATCCTCGACGCGAAGCACGTGCCGCAGGACCAGCTGGCGAGCAGCACCGAGACGCTGAAGAAGTACAAGGACAAGGTCGTGGTCGCCTGCTGCGAGAGTGGCATGCGCTCCGGCGCCGCGGCGCGCGTGCTGCAGGCCCAGGGATTCACCAAGGTGGTGAACCTCAAGGGCGGCCTGCAGGCGTGGCGCGCCGAGAACCTGCCGCTCGTCAAGCCTGGCGCGAAGGGCAAGTGACGCGCATGAGCGGCACGCCCGACATCGTCATGTACTCGACGGGCTGGTGCCCCTACTGCGTGCGGGCGCGCGCGCTGCTCGAGCGCAAGGGGCTCGCGTTCCGCGAGATCAAGATCGACGAAGACCCCGCCGAGCGCGAAGCCATGCTGGCGCGCAGCGGCGGCCGTCGCACCGTACCGCAGATTTTCGTCGGCGATCACCACGTCGGCGGTTTCGACGACCTGTACGCCCTCGACAAGGCGGGCAAGCTCGACGAACTCATTTCCACGAAGGACGACACACCATGACCGAGCAGAACACCCAGACCCCGCCGCCGGCCACCGACCAGAACGCGCCGGTGGTGAACCCGCAGGCCGTATACATCAAGGACTGCTCGTTCGAGGCGCCGAACGGCCCGTTCGTCAACGCCCAGGGCAACCCCCAGGTGAACCTCAACATCTCCACGCGCGCCACTGCGCTCGCCCAGGACCTGCACGAGATCGTCGTTCAGGTGAACCTCGAGGCCAAGGCCGGCGACAAGGTCGTGTGGCTGCTCGAGCTGCAGCAGGCGGGCGCGTTCCTGATCCGCAACCTTTCGGCCGCCGACCTCGCCCAGGTCGTGAGCATCGTCGCCCCGAACTACCTGATGTCGTTCGCCCGCGCGACGGTGTCGGAGCTGGTGGTGAAGGGCGGCTTCCCGCCGTTCCTCCTGCCGCTGGTGACGTTCGAGGCCCTGCACGCCCGCGCCCAGCAGCAGGCGGCGCAGCAGGCCGCGACCGCACCGCCGGCCAGTTCCGTCAACTGATCCCGGACGCAGCGTGACGGCCCCGACCGACACCGGGCCGAAGCCGACCGTTGCCGTGCTCGGCTCGGGCTCGTGGGGCACGGCGCTCGCCGTGCACCTCGGGCGCACCGGGCACCGCACCATCCTCTGGGGCATCGAGACCGAGGAGCTGGTGGCGATGACCCGCGACCGGGTCAACGGCCGCTACCTGCCCGGCGTCACGCTGCCCGACCGGGTCGAGATCGAGCACGACTTCGCACGCGCCGTCGCAGAGGCCGACCAGCTGCTGATCGTCGTGCCGAGCCACGCGTTCCGCGAGGTGCTCGAGCGCGCCAAGCCCCTGCTCAAGCCAGGCCAGCGCGTCGCGTGGGCCACCAAGGGTTTCGAACTCTCCACCGGCAAGCTGCCGCACGACGTCGCGGCCGAAGTTCTCGGCCCCGGCGTGCCGACCGCAGTGCTTTCCGGCCCGACCTTCGCCAAGGAGGTGGGCGCGGGCCTGCCGAGCGCCATGGTCGTGGCATCCACCGACACCGAATACGCGATGCAACTCGCGCGCAGCATTTCGGGCGAGAGCTTCCGCGCCTACGCCTCGAGCGACATGATCGGCGTCGAGGTCGGCGGCGCGGTGAAGAACGTGCTCGCCATCGGCGCCGGCATCTCGGACGGCCTCGGCTTTGGCGCCAACACGCGCGTCGCGCTCATCACGCGCGGCCTCGCCGAGATGATGCGCCTCGGGGTGGCGCTCGGCGCCGACCGCGAGACCTTCATGGGGCTCGCTGGCCTCGGCGACCTGGTGCTCACCTGCACCGACAACCAGTCGCGCAACCGCCGCTGCGGGCTGCTGCTCGCGGCCGGCAAGACTCCCGAGCAGGCCCAGGCTGAGATCGGGCAGGTGGTCGAGGGCGTGCTCGCGGCGCGCGCCGTGCGCGACGTTGCCCAGCGCTTCGACGTGGTGATGCCGATCAGCGAGCAGATTTACCGCGTGCTGTACGAGGGTGCGCCGGCAAAAGACGCCGTGTACGCGCTGATGGGCAGGACGATCCGGACGGAAAGTGAATAGTGAATGGTGATTGGTGAATAGCCGGAGGACGGCCGGGGGCCGCCGTCATTGGGCCTGTCAGGATTTTTGTGTGCGAGGCATATGATGACCCACAGGAGTCGGTATGCCGAGCAAGCGCGAGAAGTCCGAGGTTACCCCTGGCGTGGCCGGGGTGACGATCCCGCCTGAGCTGCAGGATCAGCTGGTCAAAGGCCCGATGACGCCGCAGGAGGTGCAGGCGCTCTGCCTGCGCTTCAAGGAGGCGCGGATCGAGCGGGCGAGGGGCGGCGAGGTCGGCCT
>JAGVUU010000266.1 GCA_019136105.1 Gammaproteobacteria bacterium | reverse complement strand
GACGTGGCGTTCCTGAAGGATGCGCTGCTGGTCCGCGGTGCCTTCGAGGTCGACGGCCCGGTGGCCGATTGCGACGCGTCGCTGCCCGCCCGTTTCATGCGCCACACGTGGTCGGTGGTGCAGGCGGAGAAGTCCCGCCGTGCATGCGAGCGCATCGGCAACCTCGAGGTCCGCCTGGGCGACATCCTGCGAGCGGACCGGGCACGCTCGCATGCCGCGCTCGAGCAGCCGGCCCTGCAGGCGACGTTCGGCGGCGCGCACCACGGCCTGTTCGACTTCGGCACCATGGCCAAGCTGCTGTCGAGCGCCGGCCTGCGCGGGGGCTTGGGCGAGCGCCGCCGCCGGCGCGTGGAAGAGGCGCTGGCAGTGCTTCGGGCACAGCGGTTCTTCCGTCGCGAGGGCACGGAGGGCGAAACGTTCGAATTCGAGTTCGCGACGGCCGACGCGGCGCTGGCGGCATTCCGCGAGCGCCTGCCGGAAGTGGCCCGGTTGCTCAAGGCGCTCCAGGTGGCCGAACTCGAGGTCGGCGGCAACTACGTCGAGGACGTGCACGACGCGCTGTTCGCCGGGTTCGACGAAAAGTCGGTGGCGCCTGCGGACCTCGGGTTCTTCCCCGACTACCTCGTCTGCCTCGAGGCGGGGCAGCCCGGCACGCAGGGCAGCCTCGCGGAGGCACTGTCGTCGGGCGTGCCGGTCAAGGTCGTCGTGCACGTGAGCGACGTCATCGAGGCGTCGGGCCTCGGCCAGGCCCAGTTCGCGTTCGGCATGCGCGGCGCGCAACTGGCGAGCGCGGCGCTGAGCTACGACGACGTGTTCGTCCTGCAGACCGCGGCCTCGAACCTGCTCGCGCTGCGCGCGCGCGTGGAGCACGGCCTGCGCCACCCCGGGGCGGCGCTCATCAGCGTGTACGCTGCGCCCGACGGCGGCACGCTCCCGGGCTACCTTCAGGCGGCGGCCGCGATGCAGTCGCGCGCGTTCCCGGCGTTCAGCTACGACCCCGGCGCCGGCGCCGACCTGGCGTCGCGCTTCTCGCTCGAGAACAACCCGCAGCCGGAGCTCGACTGGCCGGTGGAGCGCCTGCACTACGCCGACCCGGACCTGCAGTCGGCGAGCGATGACGTCGCGTTCACGTTCGCGGACTTCGCATTGTGCGATGCGCGTTGCGCGGACCACTTCGAGCCCGCGCCGCGCGCAGCCTGGGGCGAGGGCATGCTGACGGCACGGGACTGGATGGCGCGTCCCGCGCGTGACCCGATCCCGGGCGTGCCCTACGTGCTGGCCGTGGACGAAGCCGATTTGCTGACCCGGCTCGTCGTCGACGAACCGTTGATGCGCGCCGGACTCCGCTGCCGTGAGGCATGGCACCGCCTGCAGGGCCTCGCCGGCATCCGCGACTCGCGCACGGAGCGCTTGCTCGCCCGCGAGCGTCAGGCCTGGGAAGAGGCGCACCGGCAGGAACTCGCCGCGGCAGCGGCAACCGCACCTGCCGCGGAGGCGAGTCCTGCGACGGCGGCCGCGCCGTCTGCGGCAGCGCCGGCACCCGCGACGGCGGCTCCGGCGGCCGAGGCAGAGCCGGCCCGCAATCCGGACGAGGCTTACATCGAGACCGTCCGCTGCTCGACCTGCAACGAGTGCACGCAGATCAACCCGCGCATGTTCGCCTACAACGAGAACAAGCAGGCGTACATCGCCGACTTGAAGGCGGGCACCTACAAGCAGCTCGTCGAGGCCGCGGAGAGCTGCCAGGTGTCGATCATCCACCCCGGCAAGCCGTGGGATCCGGGCGAAGCAGGCCTCGAGGAGCTGGCGGAGCGGGCGAAGCCGTTCATCTGACCGGCTGCGTTCACTGCCCCTGGCCGAGCGCGTAACCGCGCTCGCCATCGAACGTGCACAGCGTCTCGGTCTTGATCACGTCGACGTCGGCACGCGTCAGGCGCGACAGCAGTTCGACGATCAGGTCGTGACCGATCGTGCCGCCCGCCTCGGCGGCGACGAACCGGCAGCGCCAGTGATCCGTGCAGAACGTCTCGGGCAGGCCTTCCGGCCAGACCTTGACGCCCCGGTTGGTGATCATCTGCAGGCTGAGCCCAGGCGGCCGCAGGCGGCGCAGCCGTTCCGCCAGCAGGTCCGGTGCGGTCCGGGCCTCGTGGACGAAGACGTCCACGCCGACCATGGCCTTGCGCGCAGCGGGCCTGCGCTGGTAGCTGCCACCGGCTGCCGGTGCCTGGGAGGGCGCCCGGTTGCGGTAACTGACGGCACGCAGCGTGCGCGGCGTTTCGTCGAGCCGTTCGACGACCGCCCGGGCGAAGTACTCCGTGCCGACCGTCCGGCGCGTGTGCGGACCGCGGACGTCGGCGGTGTGGATGCCGTCCTCGAGCGTGCGCAGCCAGGCGTTGTGGATCCGCTCGGCAACCTGGGGCTGACGGATGTGCACCAGCATCATCACCGCGGACAGCAGCAGGCCGCTCGGGTTGGCGGCGCCCTTGCCCGCGAGGTCGGGCGCGCTGCCGTGGATCGCCTCGAACATTGCGACGTGCTCGCCCACGTTGGCGCTGCCCGCAAGGCCGACGCTGCCGGCCAGTTCCGCGGCGATGTCGCTCAGGATGTCGCCGTAGAGGTTCGGCGTGACGATGACGTCGAACTGCTCGGGCCGCGTCGCGAGCCGGGCGGCGCCGATGTCGACGATGTACCGCTCGCGCTCGATGTCCGGATACTCGGCGCCGATCTCCTCGAACACCGCGTGGAACAGGCCGTCGGTCATCTTCATGATGTTGTCCTTCACCATGCAGGTGACCTTGCGGCGGTCGTGGGCGCGCGCGTACTCGAAGGCGTGCCGCACGATCCGCTCGCAGCCCGGGCGGGTGATCAACTTGAGGCACTGGTACACCTCGTCGGTCTGCCGGTGCTCGATGCCTGCGTACAGGTCTTCCTCGTTCTCGCGCACGATCACGACGTCCATCTCCGGGTGGCGGGTCGGCACGAACGGCGCGTAGCTCGTGCACGGCCGCACGTTGGCGTGCAGGCCGAGGGTCTTGCGGATCGTGACGTTCAGGCTCTTGTAGCCGCCGCCCGCCGGCGTCGTGATCGGCGCCTTCAGGAACACGCGCGTCCGCCGCAGGCTGTCCCAGGCGCCATCGGCGATTCCCGACGTGTGCCAGGCCGCATACACCCTGGCGCCGATGTCGATCGGCTCGGGCGCGATGCGGGCACCGGCGGCGGACAGCACGCGCAGCGTGGCGTCCATGATCTCCGGGCCGATGCCATCACCGTGCGCGATGGTCACCGGCACTGTGGCAACGCAATCGGGATCGGCGGCGCCGCGACGGGCGGGGGCAGCTGCGGGGAGCGCGTGCAGGTCGAGGGCAGTGG
>JAGVUU010000281.1 GCA_019136105.1 Gammaproteobacteria bacterium | reverse complement strand
GACTACGCTCGCAAGGTGATCCTGCTCGGCCGTTCGTCGGCCGAAACCGAGGTGTGGCAGATCATGAGCTCGCCGGTCGTCACGGTCGGGCCCGAGGACGAAGTCCGCCACTGCATGCACGTCGTCACCGAGCGGCGCATCCGCCACCTGCCCGTGGTGGACGCGACCGGCTCGATGATCGGCATGGTCTCGATCGGCGACCTGGTGCGCGCCGTGATCGAGGAGCAACAGGAAACGATCGAGCAGCTGGAGAGGTTCATCGCGGGCTGACGCCCGCGAAGGGGGCAACGACCAGGGGGTAGGGGGTAGTGCGGTGGCAGCAGCTTTCGACTACCCCCTACCCCCTGGTCATTACCCCCTTTCCTTTACAATGGCCCCATGCCTGCCCCGCTTCCCGCCTCGCTGGCCGTCGAGTTCTGCGGCCTGAAACTCGCCTCGCCGATCGTACTGCTCTCCGGCTGCGTCGGCTTCGGCGAGGAATACACCCGCGTCGAAGGCTTCTCGAACACTGATGTCGGCGCCATCGTGCTCAAGGGCACGACGCGCGAGCCGCGGCTCGGCAATCCGCCGCACCGCGTGTACGAGACGCCGATGGGCATGCTGAACGCCATCGGCCTGCAGAACCCGGGCGTCGACGTGGTCGTGGACAGGATCCTGCCCACGCTCGATTTCGGCGAGACGCGGTTCTTCGCGAACGTGTGCGGCTCGACGATCGAGGACTACGTCGAGACCACGCGGCGCTTCGAGGATTCTCCGATCGACGCGATCGAGATCAACATCTCGTGCCCGAACATCAAGGAAGGCGGCGTGCAGTTCGGCAACGTGCCGGAGATGTCGGCGCGCGTCGTCGCCGCCTGCCGGGCGGTGACCAGGAAGCCGCTCATCACCAAGCTGTCGCCGAACCAGACGGACATCAAGGAGAACGCGCGCCGCTGCATCGAGGCCGGCAGCGACGCGCTCGCCGTGATCAACACCGTGATGGGCATGGCGATCGACGTGAAGACGCGCAAACCCGTCATCGGCAACATCCAGGGTGGCCTGTCGGGCCCGGCGATCAAACCGATCGCGCTGCTCAAGGTGATGCAGGTGGCCGAGGTGGCGCGCCCGCTCGGCGTGCCGATCATCGGCCAGGGCGGCATCTACACGGCGGAGGACGCGCTCGAGTTCATCATCGCCGGCGCCACCACGGTGGGCGTGGGCACGTCGCTCTTCTACGATCCGCTGGTGTGCAGGAAGATCAACGCCGGGATCGCCGATTACCTCGCGCAGAACAGGATGGCGTCGGTGGCCGAGCTGGTCGGCACGCTCGACGCGCCGAAGAAGACCATCCAGGCCTGCGCGTGCTGAGGAAAATAGGGGACATTCACCTATTTTCCGCAAGGCTCCGGCACCCAGTCGTGTTGGCGGCGCCAGCAATTCTTCCCGCAAGCAGCCGAGGAGCGCTCAACCCGATCCGACCCGGGTTACCTGGTCGGCAGATGCTGCACGAAGGGGTCAATCTGCGCCCCCGGGCTGCCGGCGGTGATGAGCGCGACGAGCGACCCTGCCAACTGCATGCGCCCGACAAGTTCCGTGGTGAGGCCGGTGAGGATCAAGGCGCCGAGACCCCAGAACCATGCGGAGTGGATGCGCCGGTCTCGCCGCCAGTCCGCCGCCATGCCGGAAAGCGGAAAGAGCAAGATCGCAAGCGCTGATCCGAGGCTCATGTACTGCGCGAGGACCGCGTCCGGCATCAGCCGATTGACGGGCGTGATCACCAGGGCCGCCATGGCGCAGAACATCAGGCGCCGATGCCATTGCGTTCGCTTGCGCCAGGCGATCGCGGCGATTGCAAGCGCGGCGAAGGCCAGCAGCGACATCAGGTTCATGACCATGAAATAGGCATAGGTCCAGAACGGCGGCACCGCGGCGTTGCGCATCATCCGGAACAGGATCAATGCACCGGCGATCAGCAGCACCGGCATGTAGACCGCGGCAATCCATCCGAACCGCTTGTGCAGATGCACGCGCTCAGTGGTGGCGAACCACACCTGCATCATGAAGAAGCCGACCCAGCCCATGAAAAGGACCGCATGCACGTGGACGGGCCAGGGCGCGGTGAAAGTCGAAATGCCGCGCAGAAGAAGGGTCAGGAAGCCGGCGACGACCACCAATGCCATGATCGCGGACGCGATCAGAAAGAAGCGTTCGTCGCCGGCGATGCGGGATTCCAGGCCTGGCTGACCTTGAGTGACTGCGGCCATCGGCGGCTCCATTCGCGACCGTATCCAGTACAGGGTCGGCTCCTGGCCGACTGCTCAGTCCCTGGAGTGTCCGCATTTCAGGGACGCCTCGCAACGAGAGGATCACCTGCCTGTTGTCGGACGCTCGAGGGGCAAGGCCAAGCCCGGGCGGACGGCTATCGAATCTCTGCCTCCGCCAGCTCGTGGGCTGTGGTCAAGACTCTGGCCCATTCCCCGAAGTTGTAGACACTCGATTCATAAAAGGCCGTCAGCAGCGCGAGGCCCAGCAGGAACTCCTGGTTGCCGCACAGCTTCTCCTGTGGCACCAGCGACAGGTACTCGGACGGGGGTCGCATTGCGTCCAGATCGATCGTCCTGGGTCCGATCGGTCCAGTCAGCACGAGATGGGGCAAGAGCATTTGCCAGGCCCGGTCATACTGGGGAGCGATGAAATTCATCGAGTCATCGATCGTCCTGATGCTCTGATGGATGGAGCCTACGGCTCGCGACAGATCGGGGTTGCCGAGGCGCGCAAGCGTTCCCGAGTCGCCTATATCGGCAAGCCCTGATGGCCTGACATCTGGCACGCGCCAGTTGAGCGTGCTCCCGATCGCAGCCGCCAGCCGGGCGCGTTCCTCCCCACTCGCATCGCATTTGAGTGCGATTTCCGTGCCCGACGAAAGGTCCTGCATCGATGCCGTTACGTATCTCAAGTCGACGCGCGCCTCTTCCAGCATCAGCTGGAGCTCGTCGACGAACAGGGCCAGGGCACGCTGGTCGCTCTCCCGCTCAAGCCGCTTCTGGTTCCAGTCGTTCACCTCCAAACCGATGAAAATGCCGATGACGACGACGACCAATTCAAGCGCAAGCGCGAACCAGTTCTGTTCACGAACAGCATGGGTGAGGCGTCGAAGGATCAATGGACGAGCTCCCGTCCCGACTTCGCCGGAGAGCATATCGGATGCCCGTCGCCGGGCAAGCAGCGGGGTTTGCTACTGACTGCTGCTGGCCGAGCCGGCCCTCGGCCAACGTCCGCCCTGCACCCGAACAGGTGGCCGGGGCCCATACGAACGCGTGGGAGCGCCTTGCTGGAAAACAGGGAAAACAGGTGAATGTCCCCTATTTTCCCTATTTTCTATTCGTAGCGCAGAGCCGCGATCGGGTCGAGCTTCGACGCGCGCCGCGCCGGCCACAACCCGAACACCAGGCCCACGCCCGCGCTGAACGCGAACGCGAGCAGCAGCGCGTCGAGCGTCACGTAAGTCTGCCAGCCCGCGAACTTCGCGAGCGCGCGGGCCGCACCCGTGCCGAGCAGCATCCCGAGCAACCCGCCGAGCACGCACAGCACCACGCTCTCGGTCAGGAACTGCGTGAGGATGTTCGTTCGCGTCGCGCCGAGCGCCTTGCGGATGCCGATCTCGCGCGTCCGCTCGGTGACGGTCACCAGCATGATGTTCATGATGCCGATGCCGCCCACCACGAGGCTGACGCCGGCGATGCCCGCGAGCAGGAACGAAAGGATCTGCGTCGTCTGCTGCTGGGTGGCGAGGAACTGCTTGCGGTCCACCACGGTGAAATCGTTGTCCGCGCCCGGAGCGAGGCCGTGCTCGCGGCGGATCACCCGCTCGATCTCCACCATCGCCTGCGCGGGTTCGACGCCCGGCGCCACCTGCACGGCGATGTTCTGCACGCGGTCGTTGCCGACCACGCGGAACTCCGAAGTGCTCACCGGGATGTAGACGTCGTCGTCGGGGTTGCCGAAGCCGATCGCACCCTTCTTGCGGTACACGCCCACGACCTCGAACGGCAGCGACTTGACCTGGATGCTGCGGCCGAGCAGAGCCTCGGCAGTCGTGCCGAGCTGCTCCGGCACTTCGCCGCCGAGCACTGCGACCCGGCGCCGGCTCGAGTCGTCGATGGCGGTCAGCATGCGTCCGGCCTCGAGCTCGAAACCGTTGACCGTTGCGTGGTCGTGCGTGGTGCCGATCACGCTCAGGTTGAGGTTGCGGTTGCCGAGCTTCACCTGCTGGCGCGAGCTCTGCTCGGGCGCAACCGCGGACACGTTGCGCGCTTCGATGCGCAGCGCTTCGGCGTCGTCGGTGGTGAGCGCCTGTTCGCGCGCGATGCCCTGCGCAAAGCGCATCCAGGTGGTGACGGTGATGACGTTGGCACCCAGCGCCTCGAGCTGCTGTTCGACGGCGCGCTGTGCGCCCGTGCCGAGCGCGAGCATGGTGATCACGGCCGCGACGCCGATGATCACGCCGAGCATGGTCAGCGCCGCGCGGAACAGGTTGCCGCGAATGGACGTCAGCGCGACACGCAGGATCTCGATCACGGCTGCCCGCCTGCTGGTCGCTGGGCCCCGGGCGGACGCTGACCGTTCGCGGGACGTTGCCCGCCGGCCGGCCGCTGGCCGCCGGCCGCACCTTGGCCACCGCGCTGCCCGCCCTGCGCCTCACCGGACTGTTGCGGCTGCTGGGTGATGCCCGGGATGCCGCCGCGGCCGCGCATGAAGTTCTGCAGGCGCTCCTGCGTCTCGAGCAGGCTCGAGCTCGGCAGCACCAGCACCACGTCGCCCTCGGCGAGGCCGCTCGTGATCTCGACGCGATCGAGGTCGGTCACACCCGTGACCACCGGCACCGGCTCGCGCGCCCCCTTGCGGTCGGCCACGACCCAGAAGCTGCCACGCAGACTCGCGGCGCTCTCGCGCGCCGAACGGCGCTCGCCGCGCGACGGATCGGATTCCATGCCCGCCGCGGCGAGCTTCTCGCGCAGCACATCCTCCGTGACGCCGAGGATGCCAGCCGTAGTGGCAATGTCGCGTTCGGTGCGCAGCGCGGTCACCGGGATCGTGAGCGGATCATCGCGCCGCGCCACCTCGAACCGCGCCTCCACGTTCATGCCCGGGCGCAGCAGGTGTTCCTCGTTCGGCAGCGAGATCAGCACCGGGAACAGCGTGACGTTCTGCTCGACCGTCGCCTGCGGCTCGATCTTCTCGATCGTGCCTGCGAAGCGCTTGCCCGGGAACGAGGCGACGCTGATCTGCGCCTCCATGCCGGGCATCAGCTTGCCGATGTCGGTCTCGTCGACGCGCGTGCGCACGCGGACGCTGTCCAGGTTCGCCATCGTCATGAGCAGCGTGCCGCCGCCCACGTCGGTGGTCGGCGACGAGATCACCTGGCCGCGCTCGACGCGCTTGCTCAGGATCGATCCGCCGACCGGCGCACGGACTTCGGTGTCCTCGAGCGCGATGCGCGCATTCTCGACGGCGACGCGCGCCGCCACGACTTCGGACTCGGCGGTCGCCGTGTCGAGCACGAGCTTGTCGTAGTCGGCCGGGTTGATCCACGCGTTCTCGCGCAGCTTCTCGCCGCGCGCGAGCTGGCTGCGCGCATTGGTGAGCTTGGCCTTGGCCGCGTTCTGCTGCGCCAGCGCCTGGTCGAGCCGGTTGCGCGGGATGCGCGGGTCGATGAGCACCAGCATCGCGCCCGCCTCCACCGTGTCACCTGTGTCGGCGCCGAGCTCGAGGATCTCGCCCGAAGCCTTCGACTTGAGTTCCACGGTGCGGATCGGCTCGATCACGCCCGCGGCCTCGACCACCAGGACCAGCGGGCGGCGCTCCGCCGTGGCGGTCTCGTACTGGTCCGCGGCCGGCTCGGGTGTGCGCGATCCGCACGCGGCAACCGTCAATGCAACGACTAGGAGGCCGGCGAGCTTGTTCATGCGGCGTGGGATCCTGTCCGGGGGGTATCGCTGACGATGCGCCCGTCGAGCACGCGCAGGGTGCGCTGTGCGCGTGCGGCGACGTCGGCTTCGTGGGTGACGACGACGACCGTGTTGCCGGCGCGGTGCAGCTCGTCGAACAGCGCGAGGATCTCCTCGCCGGTCGCCGTGTCGAGATTGCCGGTCGGCTCGTCTGCGAGCAGCAGGCTCGGCTGGGTCACGAGCGCGCGCGCGATCGCGACACGTTGCCGCTGCCCGCCCGAGAGTTCTGCGGGCCGGTGCTTTGCACGGTCCGCGAGCCCGACGCGGGCGAGTGCGTCCGCGGCGCGCTGCGCGCGATCGCGCCGGTGCACGCCGGCGTACAGCAGCGGCAACTCGACGTTCTGCAACGCCGTGGCCCGCGGCAGCAGCGCGAACGACTGGAACACGAAGCCGATCTCGCGATTGCGGACGTGGGCGAGCTGGCTGTCGCGCATCGCGGAAACGAGGTGGCCATTGAGCCAGTAGCTGCCTTCATCGGGCGTGTCGAGGCAGCCGAGGATGTTCATCAGCGTCGACTTCCCGGAGCCGGAAGGCCCGGTGATCGCCGCGTATTCGCCGCGGTGGATCTCGAGGTCGACGGACCGCAATGCATCGACGGTCTCGCGTCCCATGCGGTAGCGGCGCACGAGTCCTTCGGTGCGGATCAGCGGTTCTGGGGGGCTATTCGTCACGCGCGCGCATTGTACCCGCGCGGCACGTCCCTACGCGTCTTCCATCCCCAGCTCTTTGAGCTTGCGGGTGAGCGTGTTGCGCCCCCAGCCGAGCAGTCGCGCCGCTTCCTGACGGCCGCCGTGCGTGGCCTTGAGCGCCTCGCGGATCACGGTACGCTCGAATTCCGGCAGGGCCTCCTCGAGCAGCGGCGTGCCGCCCGTCGCGAAGCGTGCCTGTGCCCAGCTCGCCAGTGCCTGCGCCCAGTCACTGGCGGCCGCCGCGCCCGACGTCCCGCCACCGAGGTCCGACGGGATGTCTGCGCGCGTGATCTCGCGGCCGGCGGCGAGCACGGTCAGGCGGCGGCACGCGTTGACGAGCTGGCGCACGTTGCCCGGCCAGTCGAACCCGAGCAGCGCGGCCTCGGCGTCCGGCGCCAGCACCTTCGGTGCGACGCCGAGCTCGAGCGCGGCCACGTCGAGGTAGTGCCGCAGCAATTCCGGGATGTCCTCGCGCCGGTTGCGCAGGGGAGGCACTTCGATGCGGATCACGTTGAGGCGATGCAGCAGGTCTTCGCGGAACAGGCCGTCGCGCACGCGCGCCTCGAGGTCCTGGTGGGTGGCCGCAACCACCCGCACGTCCACTTTCACGGGCAACTGTCCGCCCACGCGATAGAACTCGCCTTCTGCCAGCACGCGCAGCAGGCGTGTCTGCAGCGCCGGAGACATGTCGCCGATTTCGTCGAGGAACAGCGTGCCGCCGTCCGCCTGCTCGAAGCGGCCGCGCCTGAGCTCCGCGGCGCCGGTGAACGCGCCCTTCTCGTGCCCGAACAGCTCGGACTCGAGCAGGTCGGCCGTGAACGCGGACGTGTTCAGCGCGATGAACGGCTTGGCGGCACGCGGACTGTGGCGGTGCAGCGCCCGGGCGACGAGCTCCTTGCCGGTGCCCGACTCGCCGGTGATCAGTACCGTCATGCTCGAGCGCGACAGCCGGCCGATCGCGCGGAACACCTCCTGCATCGACGGGGCATGACCGAGCATCTCGGGAATGCGGCGCGATTCGGCGGCGGTGGTCTCCGAGCGCTGGCCCTGTGCAGCCGCACGCCGCACGAGTTCCACCGCCTGGTCGATGTCGAAGGGCTTCGGCAGGTACTCGAACGCGCCGCCCTGGTAGGCGGCGACCGCGCTCTCGAGGTCGGAGTGCGCGGTCATGACGATCACCGGGAGGCGCGGGCGCTTGGCACGGACCTCCTCCAGCATCTCCAGGCCGCTGCGGCCGGGCATGCGGATGTCGGTGACGAGCACGTCGGGCGCGCCCTGGCGCAGGGCGGCGAGCGCGGCGTCGGCCTGCTCGAAGGCACGCGTCTCGAGGCCCGCCTGCCTGAGCGCGCGCTCGAGCACCCAGCGGATGGAGGCATCGTCGTCGACGATCCAGACGTCGAGTGCTTTAGCCGAGTTCATGGTTGTCGAATGGCAGGAGGATGGTGAACACCGTGCGTCCCGGGCGGCTGTCGAACTCGACCAGGCCGTCGTGGCGGCCGACGAGGTCCTGCGCCACGGCGAGGCCGAGGCCCGTGCCGCCCTGGCGCCCGGTGATCAACGGATAGAACACGGTGTCCCTCAGTTCGGCCGGCACGCCGGGCCCGTCGTCCTCGACCTGGATGCTCGCGACCACGCGGTAGCGGCGGCTGCCGATGCTCGCGTTGGTGAGCGCGCGCGTGCGCAGCACGATGCGCCCGCTGTCGCCGACCGCCTGGATCGCGTTGCGGCCGAGGTTGAGCAGCGCCTGGATGACCTGGTTGCGGTCGAGCCGCAGGCGCGGCAGGCTCGGATCGTAGTCACGCTCGATCACGACGCCGGTGGGCGCCTCGGCTGCGAGCAGGTGCCCGACATGCTGCACGAGCTCGTGGATGTTCACCGGCTCCTTGAGCGGCGGCTGCACCGGGCCGAGCAGCGCGTCGACGAGTCCCGCGAGGCGGTCGGCCTCGGCGATGATCACCGCCGTGTACTCGTGCAGCGCCGGGTCCTTGAGCTGGCGCTCGAGCAGTTGCGCGGCGCCGCGCAGCCCGCCGAGCGGGTTCTTGATCTCGTGCGCGAGTTGCCGAACCATCGCGCGGCTGCCGCCGAGCTGGGTGAGCAGGGCCGTTTCGCGCTGGATGCGCTGGTGCTGCGTGACGTCCGCGATCTCGACCAGCGCGCCGCCGGGCTGGCCCGGCGCGTCGTACGGTGTGACCGTGACGTTGACGACGCGCCCCGTGGCACCGGGGCCCGCATCGAACGGCAGGTCGCGCCGCGAGTACTGCGCGCCGGCGGCGCGCGCCCGGCTGATCACGCCGTCGAGCTCGGCGTTGGCCTTCAGCAGGTCGCGGAACGCGCGGCCAGCCGCCTGGTTGCGGCTGGTGCCGAAGAGGTCCTCGGCCGGTTCGCTCAGGTGCAGCACGACGCCGTCGGCGTCGAGCCAGATCACGCAGGTGGAAAGGCCGTCGAGCAGATCGCCGATGGCGGCGCTGCCGGGACGAGGAATAATGGCGCGGGGATCGGCCGCCACGTCACGCCTCCCCGAGGCGCGACGCTTCGCACCGCGCGACCGAACGGATCAGTTCGACTTGGGTGGCGGCTTGAGCGCGGGACCGACGGCGCGCGGCGCCACGGTCGTCGGCTGCTTGACGTGGAACACGCGCGGCGCGCTGCGGATCTTCTCGTTGCCCTTCGCATCGAGGATCACCGCCGATGCCGAATGCGCGCCGCGTTCCAGGTTCGCCAGCGAATACTCGTAGGCATTCGGCGCGCCCTCGACCAGCTTGCCGTCCACGTACAGGAGCAAGCGATCGCCGGGCCCCAGGGACGGCTCGGAGCGCATGCGCACGTTCACCGTGGCGTCCGCGCCGAAGAACGTCTCGCCGCTCTCCGGCGCCCAGATCTCGAGCGACTGGTAGCTGACGTCGGCCGCGCCGGCCGGCTTGGCGGGGGCGGCGGGCACAGGGGCGCTCGTCGAGGGGCCCGCCACCGGCACTGCGGACGACGAGTAGATCGTGATCTTGCGGGCGCCCGGCACCGGCCGATCCGAGAACTGGGTGACGCCGTTGGCGTCCTTCCACGTCCACAGATCGCGCTTCGATTCCTGGGCCTGCGCCGACAGGGCGAGCAGGCATCCGAGCAGCAGCACGCGTGTGTTCATGGCGCCAGAGCATAGCCCCTGCTATCCCGCGAGACAAAGCCGGAGGCCCGGATTCGCGAACCGTGTCATGGGTTTGGCGGGACGGGGCACCGGGCGGCTGCACCGCCGCCCGGCCCCCGGATACCCGCCCCCGGGTCAGCGTCAGACGCTGTAGTAGAGCTCGAGCTCCACCGGGTGCGTCGACATGCGCAGCTTGGTGACCTCCTGCATCTTGAGGGCGATGTAGGCGTCGATGACGTCGTCCGTGAACACGCCGCCTTCCTTGAGGAATCCGCGATCCTTGTCGAGCGACTCGAGGGCCATGTCGAGCGAGTGGCAGACGGTCGGGATGTTCTTCGCTTCCTCGGGCTCGAGGTCGTAGAGGTCCTTGTCCGCCGGGTCGCCCGGGTGGATCTTGTTGCGGATGCCGTCCAGGCCGGCCATCAGCATCGCCGCGAAGCACAGGTACGGGTTCGCCGTGCTGTCGGGGAAGCGCACTTCGATGCGGCGGCCCTTCGGGTTGATCACGTGCGGAATGCGGATCGACGCGGAGCGGTTGCGCGCGGAGTACGCGAGCATCACCGGCGCCTCGAAGCCCGGCACCAGGCGCTTGTAGCTGTTGGTGCTGGCGTTGCAGATCGCGTTCAGCGCCTTGGCGTGCTTGATGATGCCGCCGATGTAGTAGATGGCGAGTTCGGAGATGCCGCCGTACTTGTCGCCGGCGAACAGGTTCTTGCCGTCCTTCGACAACGACTGGTTGACGTGCATGCCGTTGCCGTTGTCGCCGACGAGCGGCTTGGGCATGAACGTGGCCGTCTTGCCGTAGCTGGCCGCGACGTTGTGGATCGCGTACTTGAGGATCTGCACCTCGTCGGCCTTCTTCACCAGCGTGTTGGCCGAGACGTTGATCTCGGCCTGGCCGCCCGTGGCGACCTCGGCGTGGTGCACCTCGACCTTGAGGCCCATTTCTTCCATCGCCAGGCACATCGCCGTGCGCAGGTCCTGGTAGGTGTCCACCGGCGGCACCGGGAAGTAGCCGCCCTTGACGCCCGGACGGTGACCGAGGTTGCCGCCCTCGACCTGGCGGCCGGAATTCCACGCGCCCTGCAGTGAATCGACTTCGTAGAAGCAGCCGTTCATCGACGCGCCGTGGCGGATGCTGTCGAAGATGAAGAACTCGTTCTCCGGGCCCCACATCGACGCGTCGGCGATGCCGGTCGACTTGAGGAAGGCCTCGGCGCGCTTCGCGAGCGAGCGCGGGTCGCGCTCGTAGCCCTGCATCGTCGAGGGCTCGACGATGTCGCAGCGCAGGTCGAGGGTGGTTTCCTCGAAGAACGGGTCGATGATGGCCGTGGAGGGATCCGGCATCAGGATCATGTCGGACTCCTGGATGCCCTTCCAACCCGCGATCGACGACCCGTCGAAGCCCTTGCCGTCCTCGAAGAAGGCCTCGTCCACGACGCGCGTCGGGACGGTCACGTGCTGTTCCTTGCCCTTGGTGTCCGTGAAGCGGAGGTCGACGTACTTGACCTCTTTTTCCTTGATGAGCTTCAGAACGTCGGCAGCGGTCGTCATGGGAACTCCTTGCGCATGCAGCGAAGTCGGGTACTTCGGGCCGCTCGCCGCGACGGCCCGGAAGCCTGGTAACTGGGACCCAATGGATTGCAGGAAGTATGCCAGCGCACCGGAATCGCGCAATACCGTGGAAATACAGCCCCGAAGCAGCCTGCCGCACCGGAGTGACGCACCACCGTGGTGCATACGGCCGGGAGTCCGCCTCCTCATGGTGCGCAAATCGCTGAAGAGCCAGGATTGGCGACCGGGCAAGGGATCCACACTGAAAGACCAGGGGTTCACTGCCCTCGAAAGCCGCGTGATAGATTGCGGCCGGGGCGTGGGAAGCGTGCCGGAGACCCGGTCGCCACAAAGGCGAGCGCGGCCACCGGCATCCGGCATAGGAAGCTGTCCCGCGCCCACCGCGCGGGGGGAGACATCACCATGCAGCGCCCCGCTGCGGACCTACGTTCGCTCACGCTTTGCGCCATGCTCGGCGCGCTCGCCTCTCTGTCGGGTTGCGGTTCGAAAGAACCGCCTGCCACGGCCCAGGCGCCGGCAGCGCCGGTGACTCCGGCCCCGACCGCAGCCGCGCCCGCAGAGGCCCCTGCCCCCGTCACGGCCGCCGAAGTAACCAGGACCTGGTCCCCGGAGGCGCTCGAGGAGCTGCTGGCGCCGGTGGCGTTGTATCCCGACCCGGTGCTGTCGCAGGTGCTGATCGCCTCGACCAATCCGCAGGAAGTGCTCGACGCGGGCAACTGGCTGCTGCAGAACACATCGCTCAAGGGCAAGGCGCTCGATGACGCCGCCGCATCCGCCGGCTTCACGCCCCCGATGCGCGCGCTGGTCCAGTTTCCCGAGACCGTGGACATGATGTGCATGGAGCTCGGCTGGACCACCGAAGTCGGCGAGGCGTTCGTCGCCGACCAGGCGGGCGTGCTCGACTCCATCCAGCGGCTGCGCACGCAGGCGATCGAGGCGGGCAACCTGCAGAGCTCGCAACAGATGAAGGTCGAGACCGAGCAGCAGGAAGGCAAGGACGTAGTGGTGCTGAAGCCCGCCGACCCGCAGGTCGTGCACGTGCCGCAGTACGATCCCGTCACGGCCTACGCGCCGCTCCCGCAGACCACCGCGACCACGACCACCACGACCGAGGACAAGGGTCACTCGACGGGCGCGATGATCACCACGGGCGTGCTCGCGTTCGGCGCCGGCATCCTCGTCAACGAGCTGTTCGACGACGACGACAACCACAAACACAAATACGACTACTACTATCCGAATTACGGCTACGGCGGCATGCCGTACTACCCGCCGTACCCGTACCGGCCCGTGTACGGCGGCGGCTACTACCCGAGCCACGGTTACAACCGCCCGCCCAACTACAACAGCGGCTGGCAGAACAACGGCAACATCATCATCAACACGGGCGGCAACCGCCCGAACGGCGGCTACTGGGATCGTTACGACAACCGCCCCGGCACCGGCTATCAGCGTCCGCGTCCGGTGAGCAGCCCGATCAGCGTTGCGAAACCCGGCCGCCCCGAGCTGCAGGACCTCAACAAGCGGCAGCCGCGCCCGATGCCAGCCGACTACAAGCGCCCGGCGCCGAACGCGACGGCTGCCGACTGGAAAGGCCAGAGCGGCTACGCTGGCGCAAAGAACCGCGACAAGATGAGCGCGCAGGAGCGCATCGCTGCTGCGCAGCCCGGATACTCGAAGCCCGCGGCGGCGAACAAGGCGGGCACGCGCGACCTGCCGAAAGCGCCGCCTAAGGTGCAGGGCAGTTACGCGGGAGCGAAGGGCGATCGTGCGAAGCCCGCGGCCGTGCCGGCCACGCGTGATCTGCCGAAGCCGCAGACCCGTGATGTGCAACAGCCCAAGCCACAGACCCGCGATCTGCCGAAGCAGGCGAAGCCGCAGGGCGACCGCGGGTACGCGAAGCCCGACATGAAGCCGGCTGCCAGGCCCCAGCAAGTCGATCGCATGGCACCCAAGCCGATGCCGACCGCCCGCCCGGCCCAGGCCGGCAACCGGACCGCCGTCTCCGGAGGCCAGGGCGGCAAGGCGGACCGCGCCGCAAGTCAGCGCGGAAAGCAAAGCATGCCGCAAGGTGCCCGCAGCAAGGGCGGCGGTGGCGGCGGCAAGAAGCAGAAGCGCTGATCGCAGGGAGTCACACACATGAGCATCAAGAACACTCTGCGCATTGCGCTAGCAGTCGTCGGCCTCGCGATCGCAGCCGGTTGCGCCAAGAAGCCGGAGCCACAGGATGCGGCCGCAGCCGCGGGCTTCGATACCCCCGAAGCGGCCGTCGCGGCGCTGGTTGCCGCACTGGAGAAGAACGACCTCGGGCAACTCCAGGCGCTGCTCGGGCCGGGCAGCGAGGAGCTGCTGAACTCCGGCGACGCCGTGCAGGATGCGAGCGACCGGGCCAGCTTCCTCGCCGCCTACGGCGCGAAGCAGGCCATCGTCGACGACGGCACCGACCGCAAGGTGCTGGTCATCGGCGAGGATGACTGGCCGATGCCGGTGCCGCTCGTGCAGCGCGACGGCAAGTGGGCCTTCGACGGCGAGGCCGGCATCGATGAAATGATCTACCGGCGCGTCGGTGGCAACGAGCTCGGCGCAATCGACGTGTGCCGCGGCTACGTGTCTGCGCAGCTCGAATACGCGTCGGAGGGCCGCGACGGTGATCCGCCGGGGATCTACGCGCTCAAGCTCATCAGCGACGAGGGCCTGCACAACGGCCTGTACTGGCCGGCGGCCGAGGGCGAACCGGGGAGTCCGGCCGGCCCCTTCGTCGCTGCGGCGGCAGCGGAGGGCTACCGGCGCGCCGAGGGTGAGGCGCGCACTCCTTACCACGGTTACTACTACCGGATGCTGTACGCGCAGTGCGCCAATGCGAACGGTGGTGCGCGCGACTACTTCAAGGACGGCCTGCTGACGCAGGGCTTCGCCCTGGTCGCATGGCCCGCCGACTACGGTTCGAGCGGCGTGATGACCTTCATCGTCAACCAGGACGGCGTGGTCTTCCAGAAGGATCTCGGCGAGGACACCGCCACCGCCGTCGAGTCGATCCAGGCGTTCGACCCCGACAGCTCCTGGACCGCGATCGCACCGCCGGCGGAGGAGCCGGCGACCTGACGATCGCCGCGTCCGCCGACGTCCGGCTCGCACTCGCGGCCGGCCGGTTCACCCTGGTGAGCCGTGCCGGCCGCGTTCATTTCGGCAGCCCCTTAGTTCTGGCGCCCGCGCGAAGGACTATCGTGGCGCGGACCGTTCACAAGCGCGGCACCGACCGGCGCCCGCGCCGCCACCCTGGAGACACCTCGTGACCGCCCTTACCCCGCAGCGCATGACGCCTTCCGAAGCCCTGGTGGAGACACTGGCTGCCAACGGCGTGACCGAGGTCTTCGGCATCGTGGGCTCGGCCTACATGGACGCGCTCGACATCTTCCCGGCCGCCGGCATCCGCTTCATCCCGGTGGCGCACGAGCAGGGCGCCGCGCACATGGCGGACGGCTATGCGCGCGCGTCGGGGCGCCACGGTGTGTGCATCGCGCAGAACGGCCCGGGCATCACCAACTTCGTCACGGCGATCGCCGCGGCGTACTGGGCGCATTCGCCGGTGGTGTTCATCACGCCCGAGACCGGCTCGATGACCATGGGGCTCGGCGGCTTCCAGGAAACGGAGCAGCTCCCGATCTTCTCGAAGATCACCAAGTACCAGGGCCACGTGAACAACCCGAAGCGCATGGCGGAGATCGCGGGCCGCTGCTTCGACCGCGCAATGCTCGAGATGGGCCCTTGCCAGCTCAACATTCCGCGCGACTATTTCTACGGCGACATCCAGGCGACGATCCAGCCGCCGATGCGCATCGGCCGCGGCGCCGGCGACCCGGCCGCACTCGACGAAGCTGCGTCGCTTCTCGCGGCCGCGAAGTTCCCGGTGATCCTCGCGGGTGGCGGCGTGATCATGGCGGGCGGGACCGCCGACGCCGTCCGGCTCGCGGAGCTGCTGCAGGCACCGGTGTGCAACAGCTACCTGCACAACGATTCTTTCCCCGCTTCGCACCCGCTGTGGTGCGGGCCGCTTGGGTACCAGGGGTCGAAGGCGGCCATGAACCTCATCGCGCAGGCGGACGTCGTGCTCGCGCTCGGCACGCGGCTCGGGCCGTTCGGCACGCTGCCGCAGTACGGCATGGACTACTGGCCGGCCAACGCGAAGATCATCCAGGTGGACGCCGACCCGCGCGTGCTCGGACTGGTGAAGCCCATCAGCGTCGGCATCAACGGCGACGCCCGCGCGGCGGCGGCCGCACTGATCGAGCGCCTCGCGGGCCGTGACCTCGCCTGTATCGCGAACGCAGCCGAGCGCAGTGCGCGGATCGCGTCCGCCAAGTCAGCCTGGGAGCAGGAACTCACCGAGTGGACCCACGAGCGCGACCCGTTCTCGCTCGAGGTCGCGAAGGATTCGAAGCACATGCACCCGCGGCAGATGCTGCGCGAGCTCGAGAAGGCGATGCCGAAACACGCGATGGTGTCGACCGACATCGGCAACATCTGCTCGGTGTCGAATTCCTACCTGCGCTTCGACGAGCCCCGCTCGATGTTCGCGGCCATGAGCTTCGGCAACTGCGGTTACGCGTTCCCGGTGATCTGTGGCGCCAGGGTCGCCTGCCCCGACCGCCCTGCCATCGCCTACGTGGGCGACGGCGCGTGGGGCATCAGCCTCAACGAGCTTCTCACCTGCGCGCGCGAGAAGATCGGCGTGACGGTGGTGGTGTTCAACAACGGACAGTGGGGCGCCGAGAAGAAGAACCACGTCGATTTCTACTCGCGGCGGTTCCAGGCCGTGAACCTCACGAATCCGAGCTGGGCCAGGGTGGCTCAGGCCTTCGGTTGCGAGGGCGTGACCGTGGATCGGCTGCAGGACGTCGGTCCGGCGCTGCGCGCCTCGGTCGCGGCCCAGTCCCAGGGCAAGTGCACCGTGATCGAGATGATGGTCACGCAGGAACTGGGCGACCCGTTCCGCCGCGACGCGCTATCGAAGCCGGTGCGTTACCTCGGCAAGTACAAGGCGTACACCTGACGCCGGCTGGGCACCGTCACTTCGCCCGGGGGGCAGGCACCCGGGCCGCGCTTCGACGCCTCGGCGTCGCGGGCTCCGCGAGGTAGGCCGCGAGATAGCGGGTATGCAGCTGCTTCAGCTCGCCCAGCAGGCGCGGGTTGCGGCCGCCGAACGCCTGCTGCCAGACGTCGATGAGCGTGGCGTTCACTTCGAGCATGCAGCGGGCGACGATCTTGGCGTCCTGCAGCGAGAGCTTGCCCGCTGCGACGAGTTCTTCGGCGAGCGCAGCGGAGGCGGCATCGCCCATGCGCAGGTTGTGCTCGCGCAGCTCGGGATCGACCCGCATCGCCTGCATCAATGCGGCCGTGCCGGGCAGCTCGGCACGCAGCCGCGCCATGCCTTCGACGAAGGCGTCGATCCGGGCCGGCCACTCCGTGCTCCGGCCGATGCCGGCCAGCAAGGATTGCGCCGTGCTCAGGCGACGTTCGGCCTGCCGCTGAAACAAGGCGAGCAAGACTGCGCGCTTGTTGGGGAAGTACTGGTACAGCGTCGCGATGTTGACGCCGGCCGCCTTCGCGATCGTGTTCGTGTTGACGCCCTCGAGGCCGAGCTCGTCGAGGAGCTGCGACGTGGCATCGAGGATGTGATCGAAGGTTGCCTGCCCACGCGACTGCAGCGGGGCACGACGCAGCTCGAGTTCCGTTTCGCGCTTGCGAGAGGTGCGCTTCTC
>JAGVUU010000041.1 GCA_019136105.1 Gammaproteobacteria bacterium | reverse complement strand
GTCGGGCAATTTCCTGTACGTAGCCGCGCACAGGATCCGGCCGCTGCCGATCAGCATGGCTGCGGCGATGAAGCTGGTGAAGGCAGTCGGGGTCGGTTCGCAGGAGGCGCTGCGCGGCGCGGATCTTGGCGACTCGCGGGAGGGATGAACGATGCTGCGTTACAAGGCCGACGTGATCGTGATCGGCGCAGGCATCTCGGGCGTCACCGCAGCCATCGAGCTGCTGGAACGCGGCCGCAGCGTGCTGCTGCTCGATCGCGACGTCGAACAGAACATGGGTGCGCTCGCCAAGGAGAGCTTCGGCGGCATCTGGTTTGCCGGGACGCCGCTGCAGAAGCGCTACGGTATCCGCGACGGCGTCGAACAGGGCCTGCGCGACTGGCACGCGTTCGCCGAGTTCGGGCCCGATGACCACTGGCCGCGCGCCTGGGCCGAGGCCTACGTGCAGCGCGCCAACGCCGAGATCTTCGACTGGCTGCGCGCCATCGGCGTGCAGTTCATGCCCATGCCGCTTTGGGTCGAGCGCGGCCTGCACACGCCGGGCAACTCGGTGCCGCGCTGGCACATCGTCTGGGGCACGGGCCACGAACTCGCCGTCGTCACCAACCGGCACCTGCTCTCGCGCCCGAATCGCGACAAGCTCGAGTTGCGTTTCGGCCATCGCGTCGAGTCGCTCATCACCACCAACGGCCGCGTCACCGGTTGCCGGGGCGGGCTCGAAGGCTCGACGCAGGAATTCGAAGCGCATGCCGAGTCGGTGATCATCGCTTCGGGCGGCATCAATGGCGACATCGAACGCGTGAAGAGTCACTGGCACGCCGATTGGGGCCGCCCGCCCGAGACGATCCTGAACGGCTCGCACAAGTATGCCGACGGGCGCCTGCACGATGCAGCCTCCGCCCTCGGCGCGAACATCACGCACCTCGACTGGCAGTGGAACTACGCGGCGGGCGTGCACCACTGGCAACCACGCAAGCCGGCGCACGGGCTGTCACTGGTGCCGCCGAAATCGGCGTTGTGGCTCAACTGGCGCGGCGAGCGCATCGGCCCGATGCCGCTCGTCACCGGCTACGACACGCACGACCTCGTGGCGCAGATCTGCCGCCAGGAGCGCGCGTATTCCTGGCAGCTGCTCAACAAGCGCATCGCGCTCAAGGAGCTCGCCATCTCGGGCGGCGAGTTCAACCCGGCGTTCCGCGAGAAAAAGCGCCTCGCGGTGGCGCGCGACATGCTGCGCGGCAACCACTGGCTGTACGAGCAGGTGACGCAGAACTGCCCGGACTTCGTGGTGGCCGAGACGCTCCCCGACCTCGTCGACAGGATGAACGGCCTGGTGGGCGACGGTTCGGTCAGCCTCGACGCCGTTGCCGACGCGGCGGCGCGCTACGACGCGCTCATCGACCTCGGGCCACGCTTCCACAACGACGACCAGCTGCGCCGCATCGAGTTCGCGCGCCGCTGGATGGGCGACCGGCTGCGCACCTGCAAGTCCCAGAAGATCCTCGACCCGCAGGCAGGGCCGCTGGTCGCGATCCGCGAGTTCATCATCAGCCGCAAGAGCATGGGTGGCCTGCAGACCGACCTGTCGTCCCGCGTGCTCGACGGTGGCGGGCAACCGATTCCCGGGCTCTATGCGGCGGGCGAATCGGCAGGCTTCGGTGGCGGCGGAATGAACGGCAAGCGCGGCCTCGAGGGCACGTTCCTCGGCGGTTGCCTGCTCGGCGGCCGTATCGCCGGGCGCGAAGCGTGAACGACGCGCTGCACCGCCGCGGCATACGCAGCTTCGTCGTGCGCGCGGGGCGCATGACTGCCGCGCAGGAGCGCGCGTGGACGGAACTGTGGCCGCGCTACGGCGTCGAGACAGGCGACACGCCGCTCGACCTGCCGGCGATTTTCGGCCGCCACGCGCCGCTCACCCTTGAGATCGGCTTCGGCAACGGCGAGTCGCTGGTGTCTTTGGCCGCCACGCATCCGGAGCGCGATTTCCTCGGGCTCGAAGTGCATCGCCCGGGCGTCGGCCACCTGATGCTGCGCGCAGAGGAGCTTGGCCTCACCAACGTGCGCGCGGTGTGCCGGGACGCCGTCGAGGTGCTGCAGCAGTGCATCGCCCCGCGCAGCCTCGACGAGGTGCTGCTCTATTTTCCCGACCCGTGGCCGAAGAAGCGCCACCACAAGCGGCGCATCGTGCAGCCGGAGTTCGTCGCGCTGGTGGCCAGCCGCCTGCGCGACGGCGGCACGTTCCGCATGGCGACCGATTGGCAGCCGTATTCCGAGCACATGCTCGAAGTCGCCTCCGGATGCGCACAGCTGCACAACGCGTCGCGCGACGGCGGTTTCGTGCCGCGGCCCGAAAGCCGGCCCGTGACGCGCTTCGAGCGCCGCGGGCAGCGGCTCGGTCACGGCGTGTGGGACCTGGCCTTCACCCGCCTGCCGACATAGCGCCACGCACGCCGTCCATCACGAACTGCGAGGCAAGCGCGGCGAGCAGCACGCCGAGCAGGCGCCCGAGCACCGCGCCGCCCGTCACGCCGACCATGCGCATCACGGGGCCGGTCATCAGCATGAGCGCGAGCGTGATGGCGAGCACCGCCAGGATCACGCCGATCTGTGCAACGAACTGCACCGACGCCATTGGCACGCCCGCGAACGCGAGCAGGATCACGGCGAGTGCCCCAGGGCCGGAGATCAGCGGGAACGCCAGCGGGAAGACGGAGATGTCGCCGCGGTGGTGCGCCTCGGCGTCCTCGCCCGGGGTGATCGAACGCACCCCCGAAGGCCGCGCGAACACCATCTCGATGGCCAGCAGGAACAGCAGGATGCCGCCGCCGACCTTGAACGCGTGCACGCTGATGCCGAGCAGGCCGAGGAGTGCCGTGCCGCCCACCGCGAATACCAGGCACACCACGGCAGAGAGCCCGACGGCCTTGAACGACATGCGCCGGCGGTAGGTGTCGTCGGCGCCTTCGGTGAGCCCTGCGAGCACCGGCAGCAGCGAAAGCGGCTCGACCACCACCAGCAGGACCACGAAGAATTTGACCAGTTCGTCGAACATTTCGAGTGCGGGGATTCCGAGACTTGAACTCGCCGCGGGAGGGGTCTAAAAGAAAAGGCGAGGCACCGAGAGGATACCAGCGCAGCGACGCACGCAGAGGATGTAGATCATGGCGAACCCCGCACCTGTCATCGGCGAATGGTTCCGGCGCACCGGCGGAGATTCGTTCGAAGTGGTCGCCATCGATCAGGACGATCGCACCATCGAGATCCAGTACTTCGACGGCACGATCGAGGAGCTCGAGTTCGCCGACTGGTTCGAGGAACCGATCGAGGCCACCGAGGCGCCCGAGGACTGGACGGGCTCGGTGGACGTCGACTCCGAGGACACCGAGAACGAGTACGAGGCCGAA
>JAGVUU010000270.1 GCA_019136105.1 Gammaproteobacteria bacterium | reverse complement strand
GCTCGCGCAGGAGCGGCTGGTGCTCGACAGCGAGACCTACCTCGACCAGCACCTCATCCGTCACATGCAGGTGCGCTGACCGGCGATGACGCTCGCCCTCGAGATCAACGACGCCGGAC
The DNA here is from genome assembly GCA_019136105.1 of Gammaproteobacteria bacterium. Taxonomy (GTDB): domain Bacteria; phylum Pseudomonadota; class Gammaproteobacteria; order Steroidobacterales; family Steroidobacteraceae; genus RPQJ01. The sequence continues at coordinate 3,286 of JAGVUU010000270.1, read as the reverse complement.
TGGTGCTTGCGCGCGACGGGCACGTCGTCGCCGAGGTGCCGGGCTGCGCCATGCTCGACGGGCGCGAGCCGCAGACCGGCCCGGCGGCTGCGCAACGCGCGCGCCTGCAGCCGCTCTATGCCGAGACTCGCTACTGGCAGGATCTCGGCACCGCGGCATTGCCGCGGCCGATGCCGGCGGCGACCAGCCATGCCGACATCGCGTATGCGCAGCTCGCACAGCTCGCGCGGGAAGCAGAGGTCGGCGGCGGCGCGACGTTGTACGCCGTGCCGGCGTGGTACACGCGCGAGCAGCTCGCCGTGCTGCTCGGCGTCGCGCGTGAAGCGGGGCTGCCGGCGGTGGGGATCGTCGATGCGGGGCTCGCCGCGGCAGCGCTCGAGCCGGTGCCGCCCGGTGCGGTGCAGCTCGAACTCTCGCTCCACCGCGCGGTGGTGACCGTGCTGGAGCACGTCGGGGAGCTGCGTCGCGTGCGCTACGAATTGCTGCCGCAGCACGGCTGGCTGGCGCTGCAGCAGGCGTGGATCGACATGATCGGGGCGGCGTTCGTACGCAAGACGCGGTTCGATCCGCTGCACGAGGCGGCGGGGGAGCAGCGGCTCTGGGACGGGCTGCCCGAATGGCTCGCGGCACTGCAGGGCAGCGATTCGGTCTCGATCGAGGTGCCTGCGGCTGGAACGACGCTGGCGGTCGAACTGGCTCGGGCCGACTTCACGGCCGCTGCGCAAGGCCTGTACGACGCAGTGGTGCAGGTGCTGCAGCGTGCGCGGCCAACGGGCGGGCCGCTGCACGTCCGTGTGTCGCATCGCTGGTCCGGGTTGCCAGGGTTCGCCGACCGGCTCGGGACGCTGCGCGACTGTGAATTGCGCCCCTTGCCGCGTGGAGCGGCGGCGCTCGGTGCCCTGGCGTTCGAAGGGGTGCTGCGGCGCGAGCCGGCGCAGATCACGCTGGTCCAGCGCCTCCCGGTGCCACTGGCGCGCGAGGCACCCGTCGTCCCTGCCGCGCTTGTGGCGCCCGGGGATCGGCCGACCCACGTCGTGCATCGCGGCCGCGCCTGGCCGCTCGGAAGCGCGCCGCTCTCCGTCGGCTGGGCCGTGCCAGCCGGGCAGCGCGCGCTCACCGTCGAGGCGGGGCCGGGCGTGTCGCGCACGCATTGCCGGCTCGCGTGCGATGCCGACGGCGCGTGGCTCGAGGACCAGAGCACCTACGGCACGCTGCTGAACGGCGAGCGCGTGGGCGGACGCGTCGCGCTGCGCGCCGGTGATCGCCTGAGCCTGGGCCATCCGGGCGTCGAGCTCGAACTGGTGCGCGTGGTGGACGACGATGGCGCGGCGTAAGACCGAGATCTTCAGCCTCTCGTTCCTGGACGTGATCGCGTGCGGGTTCGGGGCGATCGTCCTTTTCTACACGATCCTGAGCGCACAGGCGGGTGTGCAGCGCGAGAAGCGCAACGACGACCTCCAGGCCGAAGTGGACCGACTGGAGGAGGAAGTGCTCGACGGCTACAAGAACCTCGTGGTGCTGCGCAACGCGCTCGAGAGCACCGACGAGGCCGTGCCCGCGGAGGGGCTGTCCGATCGGATCATCGAGGAGACGGAACGGCTCAAGCAGCAGCTCGCGGAGGCGGAGAAGGACACGTTGTCGAAGCGCGAGACGATCGAGCGGCTCAAGCAGGACCTGCGGTCGCTCGAGGAAGGCAACCGCCGCCTGAGCGCGGGCACGCCCGATCCGGGCAAGCCCGGCACGCGCATCAAGGGATTCGTCGGCAGCGGCGACCGCCAGTACCTCACCGGCCTCAAGGTCGGCGGCGAACGCATCCTGATCCTCGTGGACGTGTCCGCCAGCATGATGGACGACTCGGTCGTCAACGTGATCCGGCTGCGCAACATGCCGGAGTCGCGGCGCATGGCGGCCGCGAAGTGGCGGCGTACCGTCGCGTCGGTCGACTGGCTCACGTCCCAGTTGCCCGCCAAGGCGAAGTTCCAGGCCTACGCGTTCAACACGCAGGCGAAGTCGCTCGTGGCGGGCAGCGACGGCAAGTGGCTCGATGCCGGCGACGCGCAGGCGTTGAGCGGCGTGCTGCGTGAGCTGCGCCGGACCGTGCCGCAGGACGGCACCAGCCTCGAGAACGCATTCAAGGCCGCGCTGGCCCTTTCGCCCAGGCCCGACAACATCATCCTCGTCACCGACGGGCTGCCGACGCAGGGCGACTCGCCGCCGGCGGTCCGCAAGACGATCGACGGCGAGGGGCGCCTCAAGCTGTTCGAGAAGGCGATCGACAAGCTGCCCGCAGGCGTTCCCGTGAACGTCATCCTGTTGCCGATGGAAGGCGATCCGCTCGCGCCGGGTGCGTTCTGGACGCTGGCGCGCCGCACCAATGGTGCGTTCCTCAGCCCGGCGAGGGACTGGCCGTGAAGCGGTCGCGGCTGGCACGGCGCGACGTGGAGGTGTTCAGCCTCTCGTTCCTCGACGCCATCTGCTGCGGCTTCGGCGCGGTGATCCTGCTGCTGGTGCTCACCGAGGTGGGTGAGCCGGTGGTTTTCGAAAAATCGCGCGAGGAACTCGAGGGCCGCGTGCTCGAACTGCAGGAGCAGCTCTTCGAGATCCGCGGCACCAGCGAGGTGCTGAACCGCGAGCTCAAGGCCCGGCGCATCCAGCTCTCCGAGGAGCAGCAGAAGATCGCGCGGCTGCGCGGCGACCTGAGCGCGCTGCGCGGCCAGTTCGAGTCGTCGCGCAAGGACGCCGAGGTGGCGAACGAGATCGAGGGACGGCTGGTGTCCGCGCAGCAGGACCTCACCGAGGAGCAGAAGCGGCTGCTCGGCGCGCAGTTCCGCCGCAAGGACGACTCGCCGATCGGCGGCGTGCCGGTGGACAGCGAGTACATCATCTTCATCATCGACACGTCGGGCTCGATGGCGAACTACGCGTGGCCGCTCATGCTCGCCAAGATGCAGGAAGTGCTCGACGCCCATCCGTCGGTCAAGGGCTGGCAGGTGATGAACGACGAGGGCGGCTACATGTTCTCGGGCTACCGCGGCCGCTGGCTGCCCGACACCCCCGCGCAGCGCAAGCTCGTGCTCGAGCGCCTGCGCAGCTGGTTCCCGTTCAGCAACTCGAGCCCGGTCGAGGGCATCGTGGAGGCGATCCGCACTTACTACTCGAGCGGACTGCGCATCAGCCTGTACGTGCTCGGCGACGAGTTCACCGGCTCGTCGATCGATTCGGTGGTGCGCGCCGTCGACACGATCAACCGCGAGGACGGTTCCGGCAAGCGCCGCGTGCGCATCCA
>JAGVUU010000337.1 GCA_019136105.1 Gammaproteobacteria bacterium | reverse complement strand
GCTTTCTTGAACTGCATGGCGACTCAGTGTTGTGAATGTCCTGCCTAATGCAATGCAGGTGCCATGCCAAGGCATTAAGCCCTTTTAAATCATGTGATTACGGTCGATTCATTCGCCCCCATTAACGTTGCTGTAAATTCCACCGTCGAATTTTTCTGAATTATGTCGCAACGATTAGTCATGCATTCAACATAATCAATGGGCCGCTAGGAACCGGCCGCTCCAGCACTGAAACACCTCGCGGTCAGCGTGTCGGAGGCGGCGCTTCCCGCCACTCGCCGAACAGGAACTCGAGCGCCCCGGGCAGGCGCGTGGCCCAGGCGGTCTCGGTGTGCAGTGCCTGCGGTTCGACCACCACGCGGATGTTCGAGTCGTCGTAGCCGGCGGCGCGGAAATTCGCCTCGACCCGGTGGACGAGCCCCACCATCTTGTCGTTGACCGCGGGGTTGTCGGCCTCCTTGCCGCCGAACCCCAGGAACACCTTGGCGGGCATGGCAATGAGCGGGTCGGTGTCGCGTACGGGCTGGCCCATGCCGACCCAGAACGTCGGGCTCTCGATGAGCCCGTAGCCGAAGCGGCCCGGCTGCGCGAGCAGGGCGTAGAGCGACGCGACGCCGCCATAGGAGGACCCGCCGATGCCGGTGTTCGGCTGCCCGGGCAGCGTGCGGTAGCGGCCGTCCACGAGCGGCATGACTTCGCCCACGAGGAACTCGGGAAAGCGCTTGCCGGCGGGCTCAGCCATGTCCGGGCCGCCGACGAAGTCCTTGTAGGGAAGGTATTCGTGCGCGCGGTCCTTGCCCGCGTGGTCCACGCCAACCACGATCAGCGGCGGGATCTTCCGCTCGGCGACGAGGCGGTAGACCGTCTCATCCACGCCCCACTCCTGGTGACTGACGTCGCTCAGGCAGGCGTCGAAGAGATTCTGGCCGTCGAGCAGGTACAGCACTGGGTAGCGGCGAGCAGCGTTCTCGGGCGCCTCGTAGCCCGGGGGCAGCAGCACGCGAATTGTGCGCGTGTTGCCGAAGATGCGGCTCTCGAGCGTGTGCATGCGCAGGTCGCCGCTGACGGTGGAGCGGCAGGCGGTCGTCGAATCGGCCGCCGCCGTGGCGTCGGCCAGCAGCAGTGCAGACAGTGTCGCGAGCAATCCGATTCTCATCTTCAGTCCCTCACTCGGTCGGTGGTCCTTGAACGCAGAATCCTGTTCCAGCCGTGCAAGGCTACACCCGCGATGAAGCAACGGAACCGGCCTGACGTTCGTCCGTGGCGGCTCCCCCCGCAGGCTAAAATTAGCGAGCCGTTCACACACTGGCTGACAGCCTTCGCGCATATTCCCGGAAGCTGCGATGGTTCGGCTGCGGCGGCTCGAAGGAATCTGCGCGTTGCGTTGGGAAATCCATGACATCGAGGGAGACGAGGCCGTTGAGCGCCTCGCCGAGCGTACTTCACCGCTGACCGCCGCCACTGGCAGCCGTTCCATCTACCACGAGTTGAAGTTCGTCCAGAGCGGCGCGCTCGAGCCGTCGCCGAGACTGAAGGTGTGCCTGCTGACGGATGGGCGCGCCGTATCAGGGCTGGCCTTTTTCCGCGATGAGCCCGCGGAGCTTGCGTTCGGCATCGGGCCCGTCACGATCGGTCGTCTGGCCATACGTCGCTTCGCCTTGAACGTCTCGCCACTGTTCTCCCGCGAACTCACCGCGGCGCAGTGCGAAGCCTATGCGGCGGCGCTGGCTGACACGGTCTGCGCCGGGTTGCCGCGGGGATCGGTCGTCATGCTCCGCTCGCTGGAACTGTCCTCTCCGGTCACGAGGTACGTGACCGGGGAAATCCGCCCGCACGCGAAGCGGAGCTTCTGGGCGGTGCGCCATGGCCGCCGGCACAGGCACTATCGCATTGCATTGCCCGGGTCCTTCGACGACTACCTGCGGCGCTTGACGAAGTCGAACAGGCGGGACGTCAGGAAGACGCTGCGCAGGTTCGATGCGGCCGTGACGGGCCGATGGCAGGTGCGGTGTTACACCTCCGCCGACGAGGTCCCGTCGTTCCATGACCAGGCCGCCGGGATTGCGCAGAAGTCATGGCAGTCCACCGAACTCGGCCTGGGCATGAATGACCGGCCCGGGATCGCCCGGGCATTCGAGCGCATCGCGCGCCTGGGCTGGTTCCGCAGCTACATCCTGTTCGCCAACGACGTTCCCGTCGCGTTCCAGGTCGGCTTCGTTCACCAGGGCGTCTACTACCTCAAGGTCACGGGGTTCGACCCGGCCTACGCGAAGCTGCACGTGGGCGTCGTCCTGCTCCTGGAGATCCTGCGGGACCTGATCGCCGGTGGCGTCGCCCCGGGTGGCGTGGACTTCGGCACCGGCGAAAACCTGCTCAAGGCGCGATTGAGCAATCAGTCGACCCAGGAAGCCTACTACTACCTGTTCCCCCGCACCGCCCGGGGCGCGGCGCTCGGCGCGGCGCTCGGCGCGGCCAACGGACTGTCCGCTCTCGGCGGGAAGATCGCGAGTCGGTGGCGGGGTGGTGAGGTTGCGGGAACGCCAGGAAACAAGGACCTCGGCGCGGAGCCCGTGCCGCTTGAAGCGCGGTAGCGGGCCCTCGGCGGGTGCTGCGCTTACTCGACGTTCTGCACCTGCTCGCGCATCTGTTCGATCAGGACCTTCATGTCCACGGCGGCGCGCGTGGTTTCCGAGTCCTGCGACTTCGACGACAGGGTGTTGGCCTCGCGGTTGAATTCCTGCATCAGGAAGTCGAGGCGGCGCCCGGACGGTTCCTTCGAGTCGAGGACCTGCAGCGTCTCGGCGATGTGGCTGCCCAGCCGGTCGAGTTCTTCCTCGACGTCCATCTTGTAGGCGAGCAGCGCGATCTCCTGCTCGAGGCGTTCCGCATCGATCGTCGTGCCGAGCTGCGCGACGCGTTCGAGCACGCGGGCGCGGATGCGGGCCGAGACCTCGGGCAGCCGGGCGCGGACGACCGCGACCAGGTCACGCAGTGACTCACAACGCTGGGCGAGCATTTCGCGGATGCGCGCGCCTTCCCGCGCGCGGGCGCCGTTCAGGTCGGCGGCGGTTTCCTTGAGCAGTTCCACGGCCGCGGCGGCGAGCGGCGTGACGTCGCGTTCGGCATCGCGGATCACGCCGGGCCAGCGCAGCACGTCGAGGGGGTTCAGCGTGGCCGCGGCGTTGCCGGCGATTGCGCCCACCTCGGCGGCCCCGGCCACGACCTGCTCGACCACCGCACGGTTGATCTCGAGCGACGCAGCCCCGCCCGGCGCACCCTTCAGGTAAACGCCGGCATCGACCTTGCCGCGACGCAGGCTGCCCGACAGCAGCTGGCGCGCGTCGTTCTCGAGGCCGCGGAGGTCGTCCGGCAGCCGCAGCGACAGCTCGAGGTAACGGTGGTTCACCGAGCGCAGCTCGCAGGTGAGCGTGCCCCACGGGCCCTGGCGCTCGCGCCGCGCGAAGCCGGTCATGCTGCGGATCATGGGTTGGCCCCGGGGTGTCCGGCGCACGCGCCCCTTACGCGGAGCGTGCGCGGGTGTTGTATATTGGGCAAAAGTTTACATGAGAACAGGCGTGCCGGAGCGTCCCTTGCAGATCGAGCACGCGGATCTGAGCCTTCTCGGCAATCGCGAAGAAAATCAGGACCGGGTCGCCATCGCGCTCGATGACGATGCGGCGTTCCTCGCGGTCGTGGACGGCATGGGTGGCCACGCCGACGGCGCCCGTGCCGCCGAGGTCGCCATCCGCACTATGATCGCCGAGTTCTGGGAGGCGAGCCGGCCGTTGTTCGACCCTGACGGTTTCCTGCACCTCACGGTCGGCCGCGCGCATGATGCCGTCGTGGCGCTCGGCCAGGGGCTGCCACCGGAGATCCGGCCGCGTGCCACCTGCGCCGTGTGCATCGTCCAGGGCGCGAACGCCTACTGGGCGCACGTCGGCGACAGCCGCGTCTACCTGCTGCGAGGCGGTCGCGTCTTCGAGCGCACGCGTGACCACAGCCACGTCGAGTTGCTGCTGAGGGCGGGCCGCATCACCGAGCGCCAGGCGCACGACCACCCGATGCGCAACTATGTCGAGTGCTGCATCGGGGGCGACCCGGCTCTGCCCGAGATGTCGCTCGGGGGCCGCCGGCCGCTGTTGCCGGGCGATGTGCTGCTGCTGTGCTCCGATGGCCTGTGGGCCGGCCTCAAGGACGAGCAGATCGGCTCGCTCGGCGAGGACTCCGGCCGCAGCCTGCGCGACCGGCTGGCGGAGCTCGGCGCGCTCGCCGTGCACAATACCGCGCCGTTTGCCGACAATACGACCGCCGCCGCCGTGCGCTGGCTCGGCGCCTGAACGTCCCCGATCGAGGAGATTCCCACGTGAGACCGAGTGGCCGCGCACCGGACGAGATGCGCCCCATCCGCATTACCCGCGGCTTCACGCGCCACGCCGAGGGCTCCGTGCTCGTGGAGTTCGGCGACACGCGCGTGCTGGTCACGGCGAGTGTCGAGGACGGCGTGCCGTCGTTCCTGCGCGGCAAGGGCGAGGGCTGGGTGACCGCCGAGTACGGCATGCTGCCGCGCTCGACGCATACGCGGTCGGCGCGCGAGGCGGCGCGCGGCAAGCAGAGCGGGCGCACGCTCGAGATCCAGCGGCTCATCGGCCGCTCGCTGCGCGCGGTGGTCGACCTGCGCGCCCTCGGCGAACGCACGGTGACGCTCGACTGCGACGTGTTGCAAGCCGACGGCGGGACGCGCACCGCGTCGATCACGGGCGCCTACGTGGCGCTCGCGGACGCGATGGACGCGCTGGCTCGCCGGCGCGCCATCGGGTCGAGCCCGCTGCACGGCCAGGTAGCCGCGGTGTCGGTGGGTATCGTGAACGGCGTGCCCGTCGTGGACCTCGACTACGTCGAGGACTCGTCCGCCGAGACCGACATGAACGTCGTGATGAACAACGGTGGCGGCTTCATCGAGGTGCAGGGCACCGCCGAAGGCCACGCATTCCGCCGCCACGAACTCGACGAGCTGCTGAACCTCGCGGCGGCGTCGTGCCAGCGGCTGTTCGCCGCGCAGTCCGAGGCGCTCGCCGAGCCGCTGCCCGACAAGCGGGGCCGGACCGGCCGATGAGCCCGCGCGGTCCCGCGCTGCCGGCGCGCCTCGTGCTTGCGACGGGCAACGCGGGCAAGCTGCGTGAGATGCGCGCGATCCTCGCTCCGTGGAGCGTGGAAGTGCTGCCCCAGTCGGAGTTCACCGCGGCATCCGCCGCAGAGACCGGGCTGAGTTTCGTCGAGAATGCGATCCTCAAGGCGCGCTTCGCGGCGGAAGCGTCGGGCCTGCCGGCCATCGCCGACGACTCCGGCCTCGAGGTGGACGCGCTGCACGGCGCGCCCGGCATCTACTCCGCGCGCTACGCCGGCCCCGATGCGGATGACGCCGCCAACAACGCGCGCCTGCTGCGCGAACTCGATGCCATCCCCGACCACGAGCGGACCGCGCGTTACCGGTGTGCGATGGTGTTCATGCGCTGGCCGCTCGACCCGGCGCCGATCGTGCGCCAGGCGAGCTGGGAGGGCCGCATCGCGCGCCTGCCGCGCGGCACCGGCGGCTTCGGTTACGACCCGCTGTTCCTGGCCGGCGACGGCGACGTGATGGCCGCCGAACTCGAGGCCGCACACAAGAACTCGATCAGCCACCGCGGCAAGGCCCTGCGCGCGCTGGTGACGGCGCTGACGGAGCCGGGCGAGGACGCGTGATGCTCGCGGCGCCGCCGCTGTCGCTCTACGTCCACCTGCCGTGGTGCGTGCGCAAATGTCCCTACTGCGACTTCAACTCGCACGCGCTGCCGGCGCGAGGCGTGCCGGAGGCTGCCTACCTCGCGGCGCTGCTCGACGACCTCGACTACGCGGCGCGCGATTGCGAAGGCCGCATGCTGGTGTCGGTCTTCTTCGGCGGTGGCACGCCGAGCCTGTTCTCGGCGGACTCGATCGGCCGCATCGTCGAGTGCGCGGTGCGGCGGCTCGGCGCGATCGCGGACCTCGAAGTCACGCTCGAGGCGAATCCCGGCACGGTCGAGCGCGGCCGCTTCGCGGCGTACCGCGCTGCCGGCGTGAACCGCGTGTCGCTCGGCGCGCAGAGTTTCGACGGGCGTCACCTCGCCGCGCTCGGGCGCATCCACGCGCGTGACGAAACGCTGGCGGCCGTCGACGAGCTGCGCGCGGCGAAGCTCGACAACTTCAACCTCGACCTGATGTACGCGCTGCCGGAGCAGTCGCTCGACGAGGCGCTCGCCGACCTCGAGCAGGCGATCGCGCTCGGGCCCGCGCACCTGTCGCACTACCAGCTCACGCTCGAGCCGGGTACGGCGTTCGAGCGGCGGCCGCCCCGCCTGCCGGACGAGGACACGGCCTACGCCATGCAGGTCGCCTGCCAGGCGCAGCTCGCGTCGGCCGGCTACCGGCACTACGAGGTTTCCGCCTACGCGCAGCCGGGCCGCGAATGCCGGCACAACCTGAACTACTGGCGCTTTGGCGATTACCTCGGGATCGGGGCCGGTGCGCACGGCAAGGTCACCGACGCGGTTCACGGCCGCGTGATCCGCAGCGCGCGAGTGAAGCAGCCGGGCCGCTATCTCGCCGCGACGGAGCCCTCCGGCCGCCTCGACGAGCTGCGTGAGGTCGGTGCTGCGGACCTCGCGTTCGAGTTCTGCCTGAACGCGCTGCGGCTGCGCGAAGGATTCGACGCCGCGTCGTTCGAATCGCGCACCGGCCAGCCGTGGTCGACGGTTGCCGGGTCCGTCGCGGCCGCCATGGAGAAGGGCCTGCTCGCAGCCGGGCCGGACGGACGCTGGGCGCCGACCGAACTTGGCGCCCGGTTTCTCAACGACTTACAGGCAATGTTCCTTCCCGGACCGGCCGCCGAGTAGCGCGGCGAGCACAATCGGGGCTTGCGTACCCCGTCCGGATCGGCTAGGCGTCGCAACAGTTATACACACGCCTCGGCGGGCGACCAAGATACGGCACGTTACGGACTGTAGTCGAAGTGACACGTGAGGCAGCGCACATAACTCATTGAAAAAAAAGGTTAAAAACTACTGGTCAAATTTTGACCAATGCAAGAATCAGGCTTTGGCGCTCGCGTTCGAGGGGTGGTGTCGCCGGATCGTCCACAGAGTTATCCACAGCTTTTGTGGATAACCGCGAGCCACGGTTCCTGCTGCTGCAAGCACGCCTTGTCACGGCCCGGCAGCCCTCCTATACTTCGCGCCCTTTTTCCCGACGACATTTCCAAGGACCGCGGCCATGAAGAGCGGAATCCATCCTGAGTACAAGGCGATCACCGTGACCTGCAGCTGCGGGAACACGTTCGAGACCCGCTCCACGCTGGGCCAGGACCTGCAGATCGAAGTCTGCTCGAACTGCCACCCGTTCTACACGGGCAAGCAGAAGATCGTGGACACGGGTGGTCGAGTCGACCGCTTCCGCAAGAAGTACGCGCGCGGCTGAGCCCGCACCGCTGCACTTGCACGCGAACGGGGCGCTCAGGCGCCCCGTTTCGTTTCAGGGGACATTCTCCTATTTTTCGGGCTGAAAAATAGGAGAATGTCCCCGGTTTTCCTGCAGCGGGGCTACACCATGCGCCTGCGTCCACTGCTGTTTGCAGCCGCCGCGGCAGCGACGCTCGCCGCCGGCGGCTGTGCGACGAACCCGGTCACCGGCAAGTCCGACGTCGTCACGATGTCGGCGGCGCAGGAGGTCGAGCTCGGCCGCAAGATGCACCCGCAGATCCTGCGGGAGTACGGCCGCTACGAGGACGAGGCGCTGCAGGCCTATGTCAGCGAGCTCGGCCAGCGCCTCGCGGCCAAGAGCCATCGGCCGGACCTGCAGTACACGTTCACGGTACTCGACAGCGAGGAGGTGAACGCGTTCGCGCTGCCGGGCTACGTCTACATCACCCGCGGCATCATGGCCTACCTCAATTCCGAGGCCGAACTGGCCGCGGTGCTCGGCCACGAGGTGGGCCACATCACCGCACGCCACTCGGTACGCCAGCAGACGGGCGCGACCGCCACCGGTGTCGGGGCGACCGTGATCGGCATCCTCACGGGCAGCGGCGATCTCGCGGGGCTCGCCAACATGGCCGGCACGGCGCTGGTGCGCGGCTACGGCCGCGACATGGAGCTCGAGGCCGACGAACTCGGCGCGGAGTACCTGAATCGCCTCGGCTATTCGCCGGAGGCCATGATCGACGTGGTCCGCCTGCTCAAGAACCAGGAGATGCTCGAGCTGCAGCTCGCGCGGCAGGAGGGTCGCGAGCCGCGCGTGTACCACGGCGTGTTCTCGACTCATCCGGACAACGACACCCGCCTGAAGGAAGTGGTGGCCGCCGCCCGCAACACGCCCGGTGCCGGTGACCAGCGCCCGGACGGGCACGAGGCCTACCTGCAACGCATCGCCGGACTGCCGCTCGGGCCGAGCCGCGAGCAGGGCGTGGTGAAGGGCAGCCGCTTCTACCACGGCACGCTCGGCATGACGGTCGCGTTCCCGACGGGCTGGATAGTCGACAACCAGCCGACCAAGGTCGTCGCGAGCAACCCGCAGAAGGACGCCGTCCTGCAGCTGACCGCGGTACCACCGCCCCCGGGCACCAAGCCCCAGGAATTGCTGGCGAGAAGCTTCGGCGGGACACCCCTCTCCGGCGGTGAACCGCTGACCGTCAACGGCCTCGCGGGGTACACGGCCGTCGCGCGCGACATCGGATTGCCTTGGGGCAATCGCGGGCCCGCCCGCGGCGCCGTCATCTACTACAACGGCCTGGCCTACCTGTTCACCGGGGCCAGCCGGCTCACCGGCGCCTTCGCCGCCAATGACGCGCTGTTCCTGTCCAGCATCAAGACCTTCCGGCGCTTGCGCGACAACGAGTTGCAGCTCGCCGAGCCGCAGCGGATCAAGCTGGTCAAGGCGACGGCCAGCACCCGGATCGCCGTGCTGGCCGCGGCGTCTCCCATCGAGAAGTACCCGGCCGAGCGCCTCAGGCTCCTGAACGACCTGTACCCGGACAAGGAGCCGGCGCCGGGCAGCTGGCTCAAGGTAGTGGAATAGTCCTTACTTGATCGCTCCGGCCTGCCGTGCAAGGCTCGGGAACCTCTCCGGGGGCACCCACCCGCGAGCCACAGACAGGTAGAAAACGATGAGCGGAAAGAAATACGAACTGGTCGACCTGGAATCCGGCAAGAAGACCACCCTGGACGCGCGCAGCGGCTCGGTCGGTCCCGACTGCCTCAACATCGGCAACGTCACCAAGGACTTCGGGGCCTTCACCTTCGACCCCGGGTTCATGGCCACGGCCTCCTGCGAGAGCAAGATCACCTACATCGACGGTGACGCCGGCATCCTGCTCTACCGCGGCTACCCGATCGAGCAGCTCGCCGCCAAATCGAGCTTCATCGAGGTCGCCTACCTGCTGATCTACGGTGAGCTGCCGACGCCGAAGCAGCTGGAGCAGTTCGACCATTCGATCCGCTTCCACACGATGATCAACGAGACGCTGCTGCGTGTCTTCAACGGCTTCCACTACGACGCGCACCCGATGGCGATGGTGTCGGCGGTCGTCTCGTCCATGGCGGCGTTCTACCACGACTCCATGGACAACCATAACCCGCGGCACCGGGAGATCTTCGCCCACCGCATCCTGGCCAAGGTGCCGACCATCTCGGCGGCGTCGTACAAGCACATGCTCGGCCAGCCGTTCATCTATCCGCGCAACGACATGGACTACTGCGCGAACATGCTGCGCATGTTCTTCGCGGTGCCCGCGGAGGACTACGAGGTCGACCCTGTTTCGGCGCAGGCGCTCGACCTGCTGCTGATCCTGCACGCCGACCACGAGCAGAACGCCAGCACCTCGACGGTTCGCCTCGCCGGCAGCACGGGCACCAACCCGTACGCCGCGATCTCCGCCGGCGTGTCGGCCCTGTGGGGCCCGGCGCACGGCGGCGCGAACGAGGCCGTGCTCGCGATGCTCGAGGACATCGGCACGGTCGACAACATCCAGAAGTTCCTCGACCGCGTGAAGGACAAGGACGGCGGCAAGCGCCTGATGGGCTTCGGCCACCGCGTGTACAAGAACTTCGACCCGCGCGCCAAGATCATCCGCGAGATGTGCCACAAGGTGCTCGGCCGCCTCGGCCAGACCGACAACCCGCTGTTCGAGCTGGCGCTGCGCCTCGAGGAGATCGCGCTCAAGGACGAGTACTTCATCTCGCGCAAGCTCTATCCGAACGTCGACTTCTACTCGGGCGTGATCTACAGCGCGCTCGGCATCCCGCGCTCGATGTTCACGGTGATGTTCGCGATCGCGCGCACCGCGGGCTGGGTGGCGCACTGGATGGAGATGATCGCGGACCCGGCGATGAAGATCGGCCGGCCGCGGCAGCTCTACACCGGGCCGGTGCAGCGGGATTACATCGACGTCGAGAAGCGCGGCTGAGCGCGTAGCGCTCCTCGGGTCCCGTCAGCCGGACTTCGGTAGGCGCTGCGGCGGCTCCGGGGTCTGTGGGCGGGACCGCCGCAAGTACGTCCGTGTAGGCTTCGTGCGCGACGTCCATGTCGCGCACGATCCCGCCCACAGACCCCGAATCCACCGCATCGCCCGCGTCACGCCTGGTGCGTGACGCCGTGGCTCTCAGCATTCGGCTCAGCGTCAATTTGCTGCTGGCAGTTTGATCGGCGCGCCGAGCGCAGCCGTCGGGGCGCGGAGTCAGCGCCAGCGATCCCGTGGTATCGCCACCGTCCGTGCAGGGCTTCGGTTCGGAGTACCTGCCCGGGATCGTGCGCGACCTGGACGTCGCGCACGAAGCCTACAGGGATGTATTCACGGCGGTCCCGGGCAGGTACTCCGAAGCGGAGCCCATGTGCTCGTTCGGGGCGTAGCCAACGTGACGGCGTGGTGCTACAGCAGCGCCTCGACCTCCGCCGCGCTCGCACGCCGCATCGGCTTGCCATCCACCGGGCTCGACGGCGCCTGCCGGATCCCGTCGAGCGGGAACACCACCGCGTCCACCGTCTGCCGTCCCGCGACGAAACGCAGCGCCGGATAGGTGACGACGCGGTCGCGTTCGTAGCGCAGCCGCCGCTCGAGCACCTCGTGCGGCACGCCGCGTTCCTCGAGGCGGATCGACACCGCCTCGGGGCTCTCGGTGAACAGGTGCAGGTTGATCTCGGAGTGCGCCGACGCCGTGCCGGTCAGCACCGCTCCGACCAGCCGCGGCTGGAAGTCCGACATCAGCCGCATGGCCTCGAGTGCGGAGCGGCGCATGGCCGCGAGGTCGGCTTCGTGCCGATCCGCCGCGAACAGCCGCTGGTGCGCCACGAGTGCCGCTTCGATCTCGGTGTTACGCGGGAGAATCGATGCGTCCGTCACGCCGAGCCGGTCGGCAGCCTTGCGCTTGGCGAGCAGGAAGTCGTCCACGCCCTGCTCGCGCATGATGCGGGCCGCTTCCTCGGCGACCGCCTGGCGCAGCAGGTCCGCGCGGGGATTGGGTCTTCGGCTCATCGCTGGAGTCTCTCAGAAGAGCGTGTCGTCCGTCGCGGCGGGATCGACGCTCTCGGCGCCGACCTCGTCGGCCTCGAGGGTGGAGCCGGTCTGCGGCACGTGCGGCTCGAGGAACGCCTCGAAGACGGCACCGCCGGCGCCTGCACTGGTGGGGCGGCCCGTTCCGCGATCCACCCACATGCGTACCACGCCCGGCGGCTCCGGCAGCCGGTGCTCGGGGCGGTCGCGCAGCGCCTCCTCCATGAAGCCGGTCCACATCGGCAGTGCCGTGCGGCCGCCCTCCTCGTTGTCGCCCAGTGAGCGCTCCTGGTCGAAGCCGACCCACGCGGCGGCCACGTAGTCGGCGTTGAACCCCACGAACCACGCATCACGCCGGTCGTTCGTCGTGCCGGTCTTGCCGGCGAGGTCGCTGCGGCCCAGCGATTTCGCCGACGTCGCCGTGCCGCGCTGGATGACGTCGGTCATCACGTCCGTCATGACGAACGCGTTGGCGGGCGAGATGGCCTGCGGTGCGGCGGGCTCGTCCGGGCAATCGGCGCAGGCAACCTCGGGGGCTGCCGCATACACCTCGAGGTCCTGACTGTCCGTGACACGCTCGATCAGGTAAGGCGTCACCCGGAAGCCGCCGTTCGCGAACACGGCGAAACCACGGGCCATGTCGAGTGGCGTCACCTGGCCCGTGCCGAGTGCGAGCGTGAGGTTGGCCGGCAGCGCCTCGGGGCCGAAGCCAAAGGCACTGATGTGGCGCAGCGCGGGCCCGATGCCGGTGGCCCGCAACAACCGGATCGAGACCAGGTTGCGCGAGCGCACCAGCGCCTCGCGCAGCGGGGTCGGGCCGTAGAACCGCTTGGTGATGTTCTGCGGCCGCCACTCCTCGGTGCCCGCGCCGCCCTCGATGACGATGGGCGCGTCGTTGATGAGGCTCGCCGGCGTGAAGCCGCGCTCGAGCGCGGCCGAGTAGACGAACGGCTTGAACGCCGAGCCCGGCTGGCGCTTCGCCTGCACGGCGCGGTTGTACTTGCTCCCGCCGAAGTCGAAGCCGCCGACCAGCGCGACGATGGCGCCGTCGCGCGGCTCGAGCGCCACGAGCGCACCCGCGACGGCCGGCACCTGGGCCAGCCGGTGGCGTCCCTCGGGCAGCGGCTCGAGATAAACGACGTCGCCCGGAGCCACGACGTCTGCCGCGGCCTTCGGTGCCGGGCCGAGGACGTCGTCGGGCAGGGCAGGACGCGCCCAGCTGAGATCGTCCCAGCCGAGTTCGATCGCAATGCCGTCGCGGCGCCTCACGATCGCGCTGCGGTCCTGCACCGATTCGACGACCCCGACGGCCAGGCCCCCGCGACCCGGGTACTCGCGGAGAGCGTCCGCAAGGGCCTTGGGGTCGTTCAGCACGCTGGCGTCGAGCCGCGCCGCAGCCCCGCGGTAACCGTGGCGCCGGTCGTAGGCGAGCAACGTGCGGCGAGCGGCGGCGTCGGCCGCGGCCTGCAGCCGGCTGTCCACGGTCGTCGTGACCCGGTACCCCTCGGTGAGCGCGGCATCGCCGAACCGCTGCACCATTTCCAGGCGAGCCATCTCGGCGACGTAGGGCGCATTGAGCTCGACGATCGGGCCGTGGATGCGCGCTTCGACTGGCACCGCGTCCGCTGCGGCGCGGTCGGCTTCGCTGATCTTGCCGGTCTCGACCATGCGCCGCAGCACGTAGGCCCGCCGGTCGCGCGCGCGCGCTACGCTGGCCACCGGGTTGTCGAGCGACGGCGAACGCGGCAGACCCGCGACGAGTGCCGCCTCGGCGAGCGTGAGTTCCGCGGGCCGCTTGTCGAAATACACCTGTGCCGCCGCGCCGACGCCGTAGGCCCGCTGGCCGAGGAAGATGCGGTTCAGGTACAGGGTGAGGATCTCCTGCTTGCTGAACTCGCGCTCGAGCCGCAGCGCGAGGAACACTTCCTTGAGCTTGCGGCGCAGCGTGCGCTCGTTGGTCAGCACGGTATTGCGCGCGAGCTGCATGGTGATCGTCCCGCCGCCTTCGCGCACGCCGCCGGCGGAGACGTTGCTGATCGCAGCCCGTACCAGGCCCTGCCAGTCCACGCCGGGATGCTCGAAGAAGCGGTCGTCCTCCGCCGCGAGGAACGCGTCGACCAGCTGCGGCGGAATCTCTTCCCAGGCCACGGGAACGCGGCGTTGCTCGCCGATCTGCGCGATCAGCTTGCCGTCGCGTGAGTACACGGCGAGGGGCATCTGCGTGCGGATCTCGCGCAGTTCGGCCGCGTCGGGGACCTCCGGCCCGAGGAACTGGTGCGCGCCCGCGAAGCCGAGGACGACGAGACCGGCGAGCGCCAGCGCAACCGTGACCATCGTCACGAGCAGTCTCGCCACGAAAAAACGCGTGCTCAAATCTGCGACCCAGTCCTTGCCGCTCCTGCGGCCCTTGTGCATAGTAGCTCGCGAATCAAGGGCAAACTCATCGAAAGGTGAGGACGCAAAGCCACCGGTCCTTCAGGCCTCGCGCCGGGGACAGCGGGGTTGCCGGTCCGGACGAGTCGACGCGTTCGAGACCGTCACACTGCCCTTGCGACGGCGTCGTGAATTCGGTGCATCGCCTGGGGGGCGCATGGGGCGAAAGGCTCAATCTGCCAAGCCACTCACAATTCTATTTGCCGGGGCGCTGTTATATAGTGCGGCGGGGTTATGGAATTCACTCCACGATCGCTGCGCAACTTATTGAACTAGAAGGACTCACTCGTGTTGTTCCAGCGCAGGTCTCGACCGGTCATCGGGCTCGACATCACGACGTCCTCGATCAAGCTGATCGAGTTGTCGCGCAGTGGGGACGGCTATCGCGTCGAGTCGTACGCGGCCGAGCCTTCACCGCCGAACTCGATCAACGAGAAGGCGATCGTCGACTCACAGGCTGTCGGCGAGGCAGTGCGCCGCGCCGTGAAGCGCGCCGGTGCGCGCAGCAAGGAATGCGCGGTCGCCATCAGCGGCGACGCCGCGATCACCAAGATCATCCAGATGCCGCGCAACCTGCGCGAGGCCGAACTCGAGTCGCAGGTCGAGATGCAGGCCGACCAGTACATCCCCTTCCCGATGGAAGAGGTGAGCTTCGACTTCGAGGTGATCGGCCCGTCCGAGAAGGACCCGGACATGCTCGATGTGTTGCTCGTCGCCACGCGCTCGGAGAACGTCGAGCAGCGCCAGTCGTCGGTGCAGTCCGCGGGCCTCACGGCACGCATCGTGGACGTCGAGGCCTTCGCGCTCGAGAACGCCTGCCGCCTGCTCACGCACCAGATGCCGGACGGCGGCATGGACCGCAACATCGCGGTCATGGACTTCGGCGCGAGCAGCACCACGTTCTCCGTGCTGCGTGACCTCAAGGTCACCTACACGCGCGACTTCGCCTTCGGCGGGCAGCAGCTCACCGAGGAGATCATGCGCACCTACGGCCTCAGCATGGAGGAGGCGGGGCGCGCCAAGAAGGAAGGCGGCCTGCCGGCCAATTACCAGGCCGAGGTGCTCGACCCCTTCATCGACGACATGTGCCAGCAGGTGAGCCGCTCGCTGCAGTTCTACCTGGCGTCGGGCAGCGGCCGCGAGCAGCCCGAGATGCTGCTGATCTGTGGCGGCTGCGCCAACATCCCGGGCGTCGCCGACGTGATCGCGAGCCGGGTCGGCATCCCGGCCGAGCGTGGCGACCCGCTCGGGCAGATGAAGATCTCGACCCGCGCGCTCGCGCAGGGCGTGAAGAAGGACGCGACCGCGCTGCTCACGGCCTGCGGTCTGGCGCTGAGGAGCTTCGACTGACATGCCAAGAATCAACCTGCTGCCCTGGCGTGAGGCAGAGCGCAAGCGCAAGCGCCAGGAGTTCTTCCTGTCGGTCGGCGCGGCCATCGCCACCGCCGCGCTGGTCGTGCTGCTCGGTCGCTGGCAGATGAGCGCGACGATCGAGCACCAGAACTCGCGCAACCAGATCATCTCCGACGAGATCGCCGTCCTCGACAAGCAGATCCAGGAGATCCTCGGGCTCGAGAAGCAGAAGGAGCGCCTGCTCGCGCGCATGGAGATCATCGAGACGCTGCAGCGCAGCCGCCCCGAGATCGTCCACGTCTTCGACGAGGTGGTGCGCGTGCTGCCGGAAGGCGTGTACCTCACCTACCTCAAGCAGAGCGGCACCCGCTTCGAGATCCGCGGCGTCGCGCAGTCGAGCACCCGCGTCTCGGCGTTCATGCGCAACATCGACGGCTCGGAATGGCTCGCGGACCCGTCGCTGCAGATCGTGCAGCGCTCCGGCGGCGGCGGTTCCGAGTTCACGCTGTTCGCGAACCAGCGAGCCAAGGTGCCGCCTGAGGAAGCGGCCCAGGGCCAAACGGTGGCGGCCAAATGAAGAAGCTGAACGAACTGCTCGAGCAGCTGCGCGCCCTCGACCCGAACGACCCGGGCCGCTGGCCGCTCGGCGTGCGGGTCGGCACCGTGGTGCTGCTCTTCGTCATCGCGGCGGCCGCGGGCTACTGGTACTTCGTCTGGAAGGCGAAGCGGCCGGAACTGCTCGAGGCGCGCGCCAAGGAAACCGAGCTGTGGAACACGCTCGAGTCGAAGGCTCGCAAGGCCGCGAACCTCCAGGCCTACAAGGACCAGCTCGCGGAAATGGAGAAGTCGTTCGGCGCCATGCTGCGGCAGCTGCCGAACCGCACCGAGGTGCCGAACCTGCTGGTCGACATCTCGCAGACGGGTCTCGCTGCCGGCCTCGAGGAGAAGCTGTTCCAGCCGCAGGGCGAGAACCGCAAGGACTTCTATGCCGAGCTGCCGATCGCGATCCGGCTCACGGGCAACTACCACCAGATGGGCAACTTCGCGAGCGGCATCGCCGCGCTGCCGCGCATCGTGACCCTGCACGACATCGAGATCGTGCCGTCGGGCCGCGACGCACGCGGTGGTGGTTCCCTCGGCGATCTGACGCTGAACGTGACCGCCAAGACCTACCGGTACCTCGATGAAGAGGAGCAGGCGCCCGCGCAGCCTGCCGGCGGCAAGTGAGGCAGCCATGGCAGAGGTCACGTTGCACATGACGACCACCAAGCGCATTGCCCTCGCGGCCGCCGTGCTCGCGGCGCTGGCGGGCTGCGCAGACGACACCGACGAACTCCGCGCCAAGATCGCGGAGGTCAAGGCCCGGCCCGGCGGCCGCATCGAGCCGTTGCCGGAAGTGAAGCCCTACGAGACGTTCGCCTACGCCGCGCAGAACGAGCGCTCGCCGTTCGAAGCGGGCGTGCCGGCGTCCGTGAACGCGCCCGGCGCCCTGCGGCCCGACGCCAACCGCCCCCGCGAGTTCCTCGAGCAGTTCTCGCTCGACACGCTGCGCATGGTCGGCACGCTGCGTCTGGGCGGCCGCAACTACGGGCTGGTGCAGACTAACGACGGGCTGGTTCACCGGGTGCTGCCGGGCAACCATCTCGGACAGAGCGACGGCCGGATCACGGCCATCGAGGAAGGCAAGATCTCGCTCATCGAGATCGTCCCGGACGGCATGGGCGGCTTCATCGAGCGACCCGCCGCACTTGCCCTGAGCGAATGATCTCCAAGGAGACCCGAGCATGACCGCTGCTTCGTTGCATACGATCGACCGCCGCGGAGGCCCGTCCGGGGCGCTGCGCCGGTTGGGCCTCGCCGCGCTGGCCGGG
>JAGVUU010000206.1 GCA_019136105.1 Gammaproteobacteria bacterium | reverse complement strand
CAACGTGCGCATCGTGATCCGAGCCGACAGCGGCTTCTGCCGCGATGATCTGATGGCGTGGTGCGAGGCCAACGGCGTCGATTACGTGCTCGGGCTCGCCGGCAACGCGCGTCTCCTCGCCAAGATCGCGCCCGAGCTGAGGTTGGCCCGGCGCCGCGCCAGGCGGACCGGCCGCCCGGCACGCGTGTTCAAGGACTTCCGCTATCGCACACTCGACAGCTGGTCGGCCGAGCGCCGCATCATCGGCAAGGCCGAGTGGACGCAGGGCGAGGGCAATCCGCGCTTCATCGTGACCAACATCCACGCCGCCGACGGCGCCGCCGCCTTCCTCTACGAGCGCCTCTACTGCCAGCGCGGCGAGATGGAGAACCGCATCAAGGAGTGCCAGACCGACCTGTTCGCCGACCGCACGCCGACGCCGACCATGCGCGCCAACCAGCTGCGGCTGTGGCTGTCGTCGCTCGCCTACGTGCTGATGTGCGCGGTGCGCCGTATGGCGCGTCAATCTGGGTGAGACGCTCGGCGGCGATCGGGAGAGGGTCCGGCGGCCGGTAGCGAGGTGAGGATCGTCGCGATTCGTTCTGCACGCAAGCCGTTTTGATTGTCGCTGGTGTCGCGTTTTGATTGTCGCGGGCCGTCAATCACCGTCGCGCGGCTTGTCGCCCGATCGGTCGGCCGCGCGCTTCCTCTCGCGTGCCTTGCGGGCGCGGTAGCTCTCGACGTTCATCTCGATGATGGTGGCGTGATGCACGAGGCGGTCGATGGCGGCCAGCGTCATGGCCTTGTCGGGGAACACGCGACCCCATTCGCCGAACGCCTGGTTGGCGGTGATGAGCATGGAGCGGCGCTCGTAGCGCGTGCCGATCAGCTCGAACAGCACGCTGGTCTCGGCCTGGTCCTTCGTCACGTAGGCGAGGTCGTCGAGGATCAGCAGGTGATACTTGTCGAGCTTGTCGATTGCACTTTCGAGCATGAGATCGCGCCGCGCCACCTGCAGGCGCTGCACGAGATCGGTCGTGCGCGTGTAGAGCACGCGCCAGCCGTTCTCGACGAGGCCACGCCCGATCGCCGCCGCGAGATGACTTTTCCCTGCGCCTTGTCCGCCGAACAGCAGCAGGTTGGCGCCGTTCTTCAGCCAGCTGTCGCCGGCGATCAGCGCCTTGACCTGGGCCTTCGACACCATGGGCACCAGCTCGAACTCGAAGCTGCCGATGGTCTTGCCCTCGGGCAGCCCGGAGGCGGCGAGGTGGCGCGCGATGCGCCGGCGCGAGCGGTCGGCCATCTCGGCTTCCGCGAGGGCGGCGAGGAAGCGTGAGGCAGGCCAGCCCTCCTTGTCGGACTGCGCCGCGATCCCGGGCCACATCGCCTTCATCGCCGGCAGGCGCAGCTCCGTCAGCATCAGCTCGAGGCGGGCGCCATCGATCGTCGGTGACCGGCTCATGCCACACCTCCCGCGCACGCCTTCGGCATGACCTCCATCTCGGAGGTCACGCCGCCGTCGGTCGCCGCCGGCATGTCCGCCATGTCTTCGGCAACCGGAGTGACGCGCGCCAGCTCGTCGTAGCTGCCGAGCGACGGCATCTCGATCCTGATCTCGGGCACGGTCGACGGCGGCGGCTGGAAGCGTTCCCGCAGCCGGTCGAGGTCGGGCAGCTGGCCGGCATCGAGAGCGGCCACGATCGCCTCGGCCAGCTCCGCCTCGCAGGCGCGGTCGTGGGCGAGCGCCAGGAGCCCGACCATGGTGCGGCAGGCGCGCTTGTCGCCGACGCCGGCGATGAGCGCCTCGAAAGCCCGCTTGTAGGCATCACGTGGGAACAGCTGATCGCGATAGACGAGATTGAGCAGCGCCATCGGCTTCCTGCGCAGCGCATGGATGACGTGCCGGTAATCGACGACGTGCACGTGCTTGTGGTGATCGGGCGAGCGGCCGCGCCGCAGCGTCGCCACCTCGGTCGCCCCCAGGAAGCAGACGAGGCGGTCGTCGTACACGCGCACGGTGAGCCAGTGGCCGATGAGGCGCGAGGGAACCGTGTAGAACACGAGCTTGAGCACGAACCCGCCGCGCGAGGTGACGATGACGCGCGCCTCCTCGTAGTCGCTCGTGCGGCCCTTCGGCAGCTCGCCGAGCTCCGCCTTTTCGACCTCGATGCGCTTGCGATTGCGTGCATTGCGCTTGCCCACGACCTCGTCGATGAAGCGGCGGTAGGCGTCGAGGTCGGCGAAGTCGCGGGAGCCGCGCAGAAGCAGCTCGTCCTCGATCACGCGCTTCAAGTGGCCGTGCGGGCTCTCGATCGACCCGTTCTCGTGCGCGAGCCCAGGGTTGTTGCGGGTGGCCGTCATGCCGTAGTGGGCGACGAGGGCGTCGTATCGCTTGGTCAGGTCTTCTTGCGCATCGCGGTCGAGGTTGCGGAACGCCGCCGACAGGCTGTCGCTGCGATGCAGCTCGGGCACTCCGCCGAGCGCCCACAGTGCATTCTGCAGCCCCTCGGCGAGCGCGACATAGCTCTCGCCGCCGAGAACCACGTGCGCATGCTCGAAGCCGGAGAACGCGAGGCGGAAGTGATAGAGCCGGTGATCGAGGCGAGCGCCCGCGATCGTGATGCCGAGCTCGGCCACGTCGGTGAAGTCGCTGAGCCCCATGCGGCCCGGCGGATGCTCCTGTGCGAACATCACATCCTGCTCGGGGCCGTTGAGCGCGCGCCAGGTGCGGATGCGCCGCTCCAGCGTGCGGCGGATGCCTTCGCCCAGCTCCGGCCGGCGGCGCCGGATCTCGTCGAACACGGCCACGGCACGAATGCCCGGCGCGGCCACGAGCATCGGTACGACGTCGCTGTCCCAGATGTCGGCGAGCGGATCGGGGCGACGGCGACCGCGAGGCTCTCTCTTCTGCGACGGCAGGCGCGGGTCGGCCACGATGCGGTAGCCGGTGGCGCGCGAGAACCCGGCCTTCGCGGCGGCGACGGCGGGGCTCGATGTTGTCTGACGGGACTTCATGAACAACCTCGTCTGGCAGTCGGTGATGTGCTGACCAGGCAAGCGGTGATCCTTCTCAAGCGAAGAACCACTCGCCTTGGTACCCGGTCGCTCCGACCGCCAGATCGCGCCCTCGCCCCTGTGGAGAACCTGGGGAAAAGGGGCGCGCCGCCGGGGTGGACTGCCTCCGGTCGGGCTTAAGCCCTCCCTCCGTCAGCCCACCCCGGCAACCGTCTCATCCTGATTGTCGCGAGAGTCTCACCCTGATTGTCGCGCGCCATACCGCCGACGGGCGCCAGCAAGCCGTAGCGATCCGCCGGCGTGCCCGGCTTCCCGAACTGCGCATCCAGACACTCGATGTCCCAAATGCAGGCCACGACCTTCACGGTCACCGAATTCGTGTTCGTCATGATACGTGCTCCCCTTCATCGCGGACGTGACCGCACCGGACGGACCTCGCCGTAAGCCGGAAGGCGGTAGTGA
>JAGVUU010000076.1 GCA_019136105.1 Gammaproteobacteria bacterium | reverse complement strand
AGTGCGTGAGTTGCAGCTCGGCCGTCTCGTTGTAGAAACGGCGGTTCTCGGCGTCGATCTCGATCCAGCTGAACGTCTGCCAGAAGAAGTTGCGCATGAAGATCGCGCCGTACTCCGGCACCTTGAAGCCGGGCCAGATGCCGCCCGACTGCCCGAAGCCACGCAGGTGCCACATCTCCGCACCGGCCTTCTGCAGGATGCGCAGCCCGTCGCCCGTGTTGTGCGGCGCGCCGAGGGGCCACGCCTCGGCGAGGCCGAAGTAGTCGCGCTGCATCTGCAGGTCGCCCTCGAATCCGCCGGTCGCCATCACGACGGCCCGGCGCGCCTTGATGCTGCGGCGCGCCCCACCCTGCTCGACGATCGCACCGAACACCTCGAGCGTGTCGGGATCCTGCACGAGATCGACGAGGCGCGTGTCGTGCTGCACGTGGATGCGTGGCCGCCGCTCGACGTTCGCCTTGAACGCGAGCCAGACGCCCGACGGGATCGGCAGGATCGTGGCTGTGTAGGCCACCGCTTCCTGCGCGCCAAGCTCGGGGAACTCGCGGACGACTTCGCGTTCACTGAAGCCGGTGCCCTTGATGTAGCGGGCGCCTGCCTCTCGCGCGCGAGCCTCGATCCACGGCTCGAGCTGCACCATCGCCTGCGTCCACGCCCGCAGCATGTCCTCGGGGATGGGGTTCGGCACGCTCATCGCACGCTGGTACTGGAGCAGCGCGTCGGCATCCTTCGAAATCAGCAGCGACTGGCCCGCCACCCGGCTGTTGCCACCGGCGAGATTCGCGGGACACTTGTCCACCACGAGGATCTCGCAGCCCGGGTCCAGGTCGTGCGCCTCGATGGCCGCACAGGCTCCCGCGAGGCCGTACCCCGCGATCAGCAGATCGGTTTCGAGGTCCCACTGACGAATGCCCTGCAAGCTGGCCATGCGCGTCTCCCGGTTGGTTCAGCCAGACTGCCGGCGGACGCTGGTCGCAGCCAGCTACCGGAAGTTGTGGAGGACAACCAATGGTTGTGCCGCTGGTTGGAGGCGCATAGCATGCCGGGATGGAGTTCAGGCAGCTGCAACACTTCCTGGCGGTCGTGCAGGCCGGCAGCATTTCCGGCGCCGCTGCGGCGCTCGGGCTCACGCAACAGGCCGTGTCGAAGAGCGTGCGCGCCCTCGAAGCCTCGGTAGGCATCGAGCTGTTCGTCCGGTCCGGTGGTCGGCTGGCGCCGAACGCGCATGCCACTGCGCTCGCCGCCAAAGCCGAAGTGATCATGGCCGGTGTCCGCGATCTCGAAACGACACTTCGCTCGGGCGCCTCCGATCGCGGTCCGCGCCTGCGCATCGGCACGAGCCCGACCGCGACCGCACCCGTCGTCACGCCGGCCGTCCTCGACCTGTTGCGCGAGACAAATGCCCTCGGGGTGGATGTCGCGACCGGCCTGCGCCGGGAACTGCTCGGTCAACTCGAGCGGGGCCAGCTCGACCTTGCGGTGTGCCTCGACATCGAGCGCCAGCACTCCCCGGCGCTCGTGAGGGAAGTGCTCTGCCACGACGAATATGCCGTCTTCGCCGGCGCCCGCAATCCGCTCGGGCGCCGTGACGACCTGACGGCCGCCGACCTGGCCGGTCGCCCCTGGCTGCTCGGCCGCAATCTCGGCGACGTCGCAGCAGCCTGGGCGGCCGCCTGGGACCGGGCCCGGCTGCCACCGCCGACTCCGGTCATCGAGACCACGTCGCTCGAGTTCTGCCGCCAGGCGCTCGCCACCGGACCGTACCTGACGATCCTGCCGCGGGGACTGGTGGCAGGCGACGTGAACGCGCGCCGGCTGCAGGTGATCCCCGTCGTCGAGTTCGCGTGGGAGCGGCCGGTCGCGCTTTACGTGCGCCGCGCGACGCCCCGGACACCGGCGATGCGTGCGATCATCGCTGCACTGCGCGCCGCCGCGCGGAAATGGGGAACCTGACGATGATCAGCGCCGTCGACGTCTGGACTTTCGTCCATATCCTGCTGTTCGTGTATTGGCTGGGCGCCGATCTCGGCGTGTTCATCGCGGCCCAGGCGGCCAAGCGCAGCAACCTCACCTACCCGCAGCGCTCGACGGCCCTGCAGCTGGCGCTCAAGGTGGACATCGCCCCGCGGCTCTCGTTCGCACTGATGTTCGCGTGCGGCCTCGAACTCGCCGCCGCCAAGGGCTTCGTGGAACCCGCCGGCTGGCAACGCGCGCTCGCGTGGGCTGCCTCGATCGCGTGGGTGAGTTTCGTCATCGGCATGGTGCGCTTCGAAGGGCGCCCAGTGGCGACCTTCTGCAAGCACGCGAACGAATGGCTGCACATCGCCCTGTTCGTGGTCTTCGGCGCGCTGGGGCTCGCCTCGGTCGCCGGCTACGGTCCGTTCCCGGCGGATTGGCTCGGCTGGAAAGTGCTGCTGTTCGCGCTGATCTTCGTCTGCGGAATCATGATCGACCGCCGCTTCGCGCCGATGGCGCCCGCCTTTGCGCAGCTGGCCGCCACCGGCTCGACGCCGGAGCTCGAGCGCACGATCACCAAGGCCGTCGACGAGCCAGACCGTTCTGAGGGCAGTGAATGGTGATTGGTGAATCGAGAAGAGAGGCCTGTTCCCTGTCCGCCGTTCTCCCTTCACTATTCACCAATCACTAGTCACCAATCACTAGTCACCAATCACCAGTCACCAACCACTTCCTTCCCATGCCGATCGCCAACATCAACAACCACGCCATGTACTACGAAGTCCTCGGCCAGGGAGAGCCCGTGCTGTGCATGGGCGGCTGGGGCACGTTCTGCCACGATAACCACGGGCAGCTCGCCCGCGGTCTCACCGACCGCCATCAGGTGATCGTGTTCGACTACCGGGGCATCTGCGATTCCGGAGACGACCTCTCGGTGCCGTCCACGATGGAGCTGCACGCGAACGACGCCATCGGCCTGCTCGACCACCTGGGCCTGAAGAACGTGCACCTGATGGGCCTCGTCGGCATGGGGGCCTGCGTTTGCCAGGAGATCGCCATCCGCCGCCCCGACCTCGCGCGCAGCATGCTGAACATGGGCGCGTGGTGCGAGGTGGACGACTTCCTGCGCGACCAGCTCGAGATGTTCCGCTGGGTCCATCGCGACCTCGGCTTCCACCGGTTCCAGGAAGCCGTGACGCTGCTGTCGTTCGATGCCGACTTCTACAACGCCAACAAGCACCGCCTGCTCGGCCCGGAGGGCGGCTGGAAGGAACTCAACGGCCGCTACCAGGCGCACTCGCGCCTGATCGATGCCTGCGTCGGCTTTGATTCGAAGGATCGACTCAAGGACATTCGCTGCCCGTCATTGATCATCCACGCCGGGAAGGACGTGGTGACCGCGCCGCGCAACACGATCCCGATCGAGCAGGGCATCCCGGGCGCGCGCGGACTCCTGTGGGAAGACGTGGCGCACGTGGTCGCAGGCAAGGAGCAGAAGATCCGGTTCGCGAGCACGCTGTTCGAGTGGCTCGCGGCGAACTGAGCCCGGACCACGCACGATGACCCATCGGCGCAGCCTGATCGTGCTTGCCTGCCTGCTGGCCGGACTGGCGCTCGGCGCGTGGTTGCAGGCCGGCCACGGCGGCCCGCTGCGGGACGCTGCACCGGTCATCGAATCGGTCGGCAGCGTGTGGCTCAACGCGTTGCGCATGACCGTGGGCCCACTGGTGTTCGCGCTGCTCGTCTCCGGCATCGCCGGAGTGACCGACGCCATGGCGACCGGCCGCCTGGCGACGCGAGCGGTCGCCTGGTTCAGCGTCCTGCTGGTGCTGGCGGGCGGCCTGGCGGTGCTGCTGTCGCTAGGCGTGCTCGCGCTGTGGCCGGTCGACCCGCAGGCAGCCGCCGCGTTCGTCGCCGGAGCTGCCCGCGACGGTCCCGGCCCAATCGCGCTGACGAGCGTCGGGGAGTGGCTCAGGTCGCTCGTGCCCTCGAACATCGTGCAGGCCGCTGCCGACGACGCGATCCTCGCACTGGTGGTCTTCGCCACGCTGTTCGGCTTTGCGGCCACGAGGCTGCCGTCCGCGCAGCGCAACGCGTTGACCGGCTTCTTCACGGCCATGGCCGAGGCCATGATCGTGGTGGTGCACTGGGTGCTGCTCGCGGCGCCGGTCGGCGTGTTCGCGCTCGCGCTCGGTGTCGGCCTGCACGCCGGCTTCGGTGCCGCAAGCTTGCTGCTGCAATACGCGGCGACCGTGTCATTGGTAATCGTCGCCGGCACGCTCGTGCTCTACCCCATCGTCGGCCTGTGGGGCTCGGTGCCGCTGCGTCGCTTCGCCGTGGAGATCGCACCCGTGCAGGTCGTGGCCGCGAGCACGCAGAGTTCGCTCGCCACCCTGCCGGCGATGATCGAATGCGCCCGCGACACGCTGGGTGTGCCGCAACGCGTCGCAGGCCTCGTCCTCCCGCTCGCCGTCGCGGTCTTTCGCTACACGAGCCCGATCGGCAACCTCGCCGTCTGCTTCTTCATCGCAGCGCTGTACGGGTTCGAGCCGAGCCTGCTGCAGGTAGCGACGGCCGTCCTGGTGGCGTTCGCCGTCAGCGTGGCCGCGGTGGGCCTGCCTGGCCAGGTGTCGTTCATCACCAGCGTTGCGCCGATCTGCCTCGCGCTCGGCCTGCCGGTGGAGTTGCTGGGAATCCTGATCGCGGTGGAGATGGTGCCCGACGTGTTCCGGACGATCGGCAACGTCACGGGCGACCTCGCCGTGACGACGCTGGCGTACCGGCCTGACCAGGCCGCGGCCGCGGATCAGGCGGCCGCGGGCAGCCCGCGGAGATAGGCCTCGACCTCGGCCGTCGGCATCACGTCGGCGTAGCGGCGACCGACGTCCTGCAGGTTGGAGCGGTGCTGGGCTTCGTCTGGATCGCCGCAGCACTCCTCGGGCACCAGCACGCGGAAGCCGTAGGAGAAGGCGTCCACGATCGTGGCCCGCACGCAGCCGCTCGTGGTGCAACCCGTGACGATCACGGTGTCCACGTTCTGCTTCACCAGGAAGGTGATGAGCGGCGTCTGGAAGAACATCGACGGCGCGTTCTTGCAGTAGGTGAAGTTGTCGGGGTGGTGGATCTTCGGGTCCATCTCCGCGCAGGGATGGCCGTAGAAGAACTCTTCACGCACCGCCTTCACCTTCCAGAGCGGCATGTCCTTCTGGCTGCAGTAGGCCGTATAGCAGGCGGCGACGGGCACGTTGCGTGCCCGTGCCACCTCGAGAAGCTGCGCCGTGCGGTCGCGCGCCGCGTGGATCAGGGGCAAGCCGCCGAGCGGGTACCGCGGATCGGTGAACGCCGTCTGGAAATCGACCACGAGCACGGCGGGCCTGCGCCCGCCGCCGATGTCGAACGACGCGTAGCCGACGTCGCGGTAATTGTCCGTCACGCGGCCTTGCCCGCCTTCTTCTTCGCCGCCAGCACGCGCTGGGTGAACTTCGGCTGCTTCGGAGCCGGCAGGCCGGTTTCCGCCTCGCAGCGCGACTTGAGCTCGTCGATCGACTCGAAGCCGCGGTCGAACAGCTTCACGGTTCCGCGCTCCGCCTTGAGCTTCGCACGCAGCTTGTCGGTGGCGGCCACGTCGGCGGTGAGATCCGCCTTGATGACCACGCCATAGTTGAGCGCGCCCTTGGGCGAGACGAGGCCCGCCTGCACGTCGAACACGACGCGTTCGACCTCACGCTCGTACGGATCGCCACAACCACCGCCACCCCAGGTGTCGGCAATCAGCAGGTCGCCCGCCTCGACCTTGATGCGGTCGATCTTGGAGGGCAGCAGCTCGGACGACCCATCCTTGCGGACCAGCCTCTTCTGGCTACGCGCACCCGGCAGGCCGCCGTTCACGCCCCACGGATAGGTGAGCCAGCGGTCGTCGTGGATCGAGATCTCGCCCGGCTCGAGGAACCGGTAGCCGATGCGCAAGCCGTTGCCGCCGCGGTTCTTGCCGGCGCCGCCGGTATCCGGGATGGTCTCGTAGATGTCGATGCGCAGCGGGAAGTAGCTCTCGAGGAACTCGTT
>JAGVUU010000014.1 GCA_019136105.1 Gammaproteobacteria bacterium | reverse complement strand
TACTTCACCATGATCACGGTCACGACCGTGGGCTACGGCGACATCATCCCGGTGTCCGACCAGGCCCGGCTGATCGACGCGTTCTTCGTGACGCCCGTGCGCATCTTCGTCTGGTTCATCTTCCTCGGCACGGCGTACCAGCTCATCATCCAGCGACTGATCGAGGAGTGGCGCATGACGCGACTGCAGCGGGACCTGCAGGACCACGTGGTGCTGTGTGGCTACGGCGACAGCGGCTCGGTGGCCGCCGGCGAGCTGCTGCTGCGCGGCTGGGAGCCGGAGCAGATCGTGGTGATCGACTCGCGCCGCGACGAGGTGCAGCGGGCGGCCGAGCAGGGCTTCATCGGCCTGCACGGCAATGCCTCCGGCGAGGAGATGCTGCGCGTGGCCGGCGTGCCGCGCGCGCTGGCCGTGATCGTCAGCGTCGGGCGCGACGACACCACGGTGCTCACCGTGCTCACCATCCGCCAGCTGGCGAAGCAGGTGCGCATCATCGCCCGCGTGCTCGAGCAGGAGAACGTCAAGCTGGTCCGTTCGAGCGGCGCCGACGTGATCGTCTCGCCGCCGCGCTTCGGCGGCTACCTGATGGCCGACGCGGTCGAGAGCCACGGCACGGTGGAATTCATCGGCGAGATCCTCTCGTTCCGCGGCGACTACCAGCTGCAGGAGCGCGCGCCGCGCGCGCAGGAGATCGGCCGTGCCGCGCGCGACATCGAGGGCGTGCTGGTGGTCGAGGTGCGGCGCGGCGGCCGGCGCATCGGCTGCTGGCAGGACAAGGGCATCGTCATCGAGCCCGGCGACCGGCTGCTGGTCATCGACTCCGACGCCGTGGTCGCCGGCACCGCCTAGACCGGATACGCGGCGGCCAGCTCGATCGAGAACGCGACGATCATCAGGATCACCAGCGGGCCGCCCACGCGCACGAAGTCGCGGAACACGTAGCCGCCCGGCTGCATGATCAGCACGTTGGTCTGGTAACCCATCGGCGTGGCGAACGACAGGTTGCAGCCGACGATGGCCGCGAGCACGAACGGCTCGGGCGGCGCGCCGAGCTGCTGCGCGATGGCGAGCGCCACTGGCGTGCCGACCGCGGCGGCCGCGTTGTTGGACACGAAATTGGTCAGGATGCCGAGGAAGATCATCACCGCCGCGAGCACGGCCTGGGTTGAGAGGCCGCTCGCGACGCTCATGAAGCCGCTCGCGAGGATGTCGGCGCCGCCGGTCGCGGTGAGCGCGCGGCCGAGTGACAGGCTCGCGACCACGATCAGCACCACCTCGGCGCTGATGCCGCGCCCGAGGCCCTCGAACCTGAGGCACCCGGTCAGGAGCAGCGCGACCACGCCGATCAGGGAGGCCATCGAGATCGGCAGCACACGGAACGCCGCCAGCAGCACGACCGATGCCATGATGACGACGGCGATCGGTGCCTTGCGCGTGCGCGGCAGGTCGAGCGTGCCGTCGAGCACGAGCAGGCCCGCCTCGCTCTTCAGCGCCGTCGTGCGTTCGGGCGAGCCTTGCACCAGCAGCACGTCGCCCGAGCGCAGCTCGCGGTCCGGGATCTCGCCGGTGAGCGACTCCTCGTCGGACGGGCGGTACATCGCCAGGATCACCACGCCGACCACGCCGAACCTCTCGGCGAAGCGCGTCTCGCGCAGGTTGCGCTTGTGCAGCGGCGATTCCTCGGTGATCACGACCTCGACCATGCGCTGGTCCTGGCCGCGCAGCGGGTGCTGCTCGGGCGGCAGGCCATCCACGCTGTCGGCGTCGTAGAGGGTCGCCCCGAGCGCCTGCTCGTACTCCTTGAGGTAGGCCGACGAGTCGTTCACCAGCAGCCGGTCGCCCTCGAGCAGGACGAGCGTGTCGTTGGCGCTGAGCGTCTCGGGACCACGCTGCACCCGTTGTACGGCCATCTTGTTGCCGGTCCAGCGGCGCGCGCGGGCGATGGTCTTGCCGCGGGCGCGGCTGCGCGGCCCGAGCAACCGCGGTGCCACGAGCCACAGGTAGGCGAGCGCCAGCAGCGCCGGCCCGACGACGAGCGGCGTGAACTCGAACATGTCGATGGGCGGCACGCCGTGGTCGCTCGCCAGCGACACGATCAGCAGGTTGGTCGAGGTGCCGATCGTGGTGGCCATGCCGCCGATGATCACGGCGAAGTTCATCGGCATGAGCATCCGCGCCGGCGCCTGGCCGGCGCGCATGGCGAGCCCGATCACCACCGGCATCAGCACGACCACGACCGGGGTGTCGTTGATGAAGGCGCTGAGGATCATCGCGCTGGCCAGCAGCACCAGCAGGGCGACGTGGCGGTTGAAGGCCCAGAGGCGGGCGAGCAGGCGCGCCAGCGGCTCGAGGGCGCCGGTCACCATCAGGGCGCGGCCGAGGATCATCAGGCAGCAGATCGCGACGAGCGCCTCGTGGCCGAAGCCCGAGAAGATCTGCTGTGGCCCGAGCCGGACGCCGCCGTCCTCGAACGGGAACAGGTGGAAGCCGAGGGCGAGGGCTGCGATCACCATCAGGCCGGTCACGGGGATCGGGATGCGCTCCACCGTGAACAGGACGAACGCGACGACGGTCAGGGCGAGGACCGCGATCGCATGGGCATTGAGGACGAGTTCGCTCACCCGGGAAGGTTACCCAAAAAAAAACCCCGCTTGCGCGGGGTCGTCGTCCGTTCCAGGGCACCCTTTTCTCTTGTTGTGCTCTTCTGCTTCTCGGTGCCCCCTGGTTGGGGGTTCAAGACCCTTCGGCGCTCCCTGTGCTCCGAGTTCTTATTCCGGTCATCCCCTGCGGCTCGTCCGCATGTTGTCTGGCGCTTCGTCGTCACGGACACCAACCCGTGACGATTGCTGAAGAAGCAAGCAATGACTGTGCCACCGATCAGTAAAGTCAATGGAAACAAAGAGATATGGCGCGAGTGCCGGCGAGTCCTCATGCCGGGTGATCGTTTGCGTAAAGTCGGCCGACACAGGTCCGCGGGGCCGGGTGCTTACTCCTGACGGGACCGCGGAGTTCCGACACAATGCCGGACATGCGCATCGCCAACCTCCGTACCCGTCGCCAGTCCGGTGCCACCACCATCGGCCTCCTGTTGCTCGGCCTCGCCCTGGCCGCCGGGCTCGTGATCGCGGCGGGGGTCGTGAGCGCCAGCCTCGAGCGGATCAAGCTCGCCGGCGACAAGATCACGGTGAAGGGCTACGCGGAGGAGAAGGTGGTCTCCGACGCCGGCACGTGGCGCGCGACGGTGACGGTGCGTGCGGCGGACCTGCAGTCGGGTTACCGCAAGCTCGAGGCCGACACCGAACGCGTGATGGCCCTGCTCAAGACGGTCGCCGGTGACCAGGCCGCCGTGGCGGCATCGCCGATCAATGCCCGGCCCCAGTACGAGATCGCGCCCGGCGGAGTGCAGACAGGACGGATCGCTGGCTACGAACTCGACCGCAACTTCGAGTTGAGCTCGGGTGACGTCGCGTTGATCGGCAAGGTGGCGGCGCAGGCGTCATCGCTGATCAGCGAAGGCGTGAACATCAATTCCTGGCCGCCGCAGTATTTCTACAACGACTTGAACGCCGTGAAGGTGCGCCTGATCGGTGCCGCGACGCGCGACGCGCAGCAGCGGGCCGAGCAGTTCGCATCGGGCAGTGGCGTGACGGTGGGGGCGCTGCGCTCGGCGTCCCAGGGCGTGTTCCAGATCACGCGCCCGAACTCGACCGAGACGGCGGACTATGGCAGTTACGACACCGGCACCGTCGAGAAGGTCGTGAAAGCCGTCGTGACGGTCGAGTATGCCGTCGCCCGAAAATAGGGGACATTCTCCGATTTTCGGTTCGTGGTTCGAAAATAGGAGAATGTCCCCTATTTTCGGAGTTCGATCAGCTCGTAGTAGGTCTGCATGTACCCGGCCACCTGTCCCTTGAGGAACAGGAACTCGCCGTCATTGGTGCACCACACGTCGTAGGGCGGGTGCTCCTGCGGCAATCCGGGTGCCGACACATAACGGAAGTGCAGCGCGTCGAACGTACCGGCCTTCACCGTGACCCGTTCTTCACCCACGTACTCGACGTGCACGCCGACGCGGAACAGCATCGGACCGGTCGCGCCGCGGTGGTCCGGTGACGAGAGCAGGAACTCGTCGATGCTCTGCACGCCCGGACCCTTCGAGCGGTCATACAGCCGCAGGTGCCACGCATCGCAGGCGATGGCGTGGTTCTGGAACGTGCGCAGCGGCGGGCTGCGGTGCTCCATGCGCTGCGACACCCGCCCCTCGAGCGCGGTGAACGTCTCGCACTCGGTGTGACCGTGGTGGAACTTGAACCAGCCCGAGCCCATGAAGCGGTCCCCCACGGTGATGCGCACGAAGCAGTCCATCGGCAGCCAGTGCTCGTCGAGGCTGTAGGTGATGTCGCGCATCACGCTCGGCCGGTCGTCGATCTCGCAGTGCGCGGTGATCGTGCGCTTGCCGTCGGAGTGCACGTCGATGTGGAAGTACTCGCGGCCGCGCTCCTGCAGGTAGCGGTCGGGCTTGTGCGACAGGTAGGCGATGGTGCCGCGCGCCGTGCGGTGGTCGCGCTGCAGGATGGGGAGGGTGGTCGTCCCGGTCATGGCTCAATGCTCCTCTATGCGGCTTCCGCCGCCGTGCCCAGTCGTTTCCAGCGGCGGCCGAGCACCGGCATGATGACGGCCAGCGAGGCGAACAACCACCCCGACAACACCAGCCATCGCGGCGGCAGCACGACCGCGAGAACCGCGGACGCCGCGCCCATGCACGCCAGGATGGACCACACCTCCACCTCGATGCGTGCGGCCGTGCGCTCCGCAGCCGAGATCGGGGGGTCGAGCTGCAGCCGCTGCACCCTCAGATTGAGCGCAAGCAGCGTCGCAGCCATGAGTGCGAACGCGAGACCGTACAGCCCGAAGAACGCTCGGGCATGCGCCAGCTCGGAGACCATGAACTCTGCCGGCAGCCAGCCCCCGGTCATCGCGCTCAGCGCTCCGGACATCATCAGCCGCAGCGGGTAGAGGAACACCAGCACCAGGAATACGAGCAGCAGGCTGAGCACCACCGAGCCCGTGTCCTCGATGCCGAAACGGCGGCTCCAGCGGTAGTGGCCCAGCCAGAACATGATCATGATCGCGAAGCTCGCGGCGAACGCCGGCACTCCCTTCAGGGCCTGCAGCAGCTCGTCGAACGACCTCGGGATCGCATCGACCGAGATCACCAGCATGGTGAGCGCGAAAGCGAACGCCGCGTCCACGAAGGTCTCGAGGCGGGTCGTCTGCCGCCCGCGGGAAATAGGGGACATTCTCCTATTTTCCTTTTCTTGCCTGTTCGCTCCCGGCCTCGTCGTTTCGGAAAATAGGAGAATGTCCCCTATTTCCTAGAACGCGTTGATGCCCGTCAGTTCGCGGCCGATCGTGAGCTGGTGGATCGTCTCGGTGCCTTCGTAGGTGATCACGCTC
>JAGVUU010000063.1 GCA_019136105.1 Gammaproteobacteria bacterium | reverse complement strand
GCACCCAGGTGTCCTTGGTGCCGCCGCCCTGCGACGAGTTCACGACCAGCGAGCCTGCGCGGAGCGCCACGCGGGTGAGGCCGCCGGGAACGATGGTGATCTCGCGGCCCGAGAGCACGAACGGCCGCAAGTCGATGTGCCGCGGTGCGATGCCCTGTTCGACGAACGTGGGGCAGGTCGACAGCGCCAGCGTGGGCTGGGCGATGTATTTCTCGGGCGCCGCCAGGATTCGCAGCCTGAAGTCCTCGCGCTCGGCCTCGGAGGCCGTCGGGCCGATCAGCATGCCGTAGCCTCCAGCGCCGTGGACCTCCTTGACCACGAGCTCGTCGAGGTGCGCGAGCGCGTAGGCGAGGTCATCCTTGCGGCGCAGGATGCGGGTCGGGACGTTCTCGAGCAGCGGCGCCTCGCCCAGGTAGAAGCGGATCATGTCCGGCACGTAGGGATAGATCGACTTGTCGTCGGCGATGCCCGTGCCGATCGCGTTGGCGATGGTCACCCGTCCCGCGCGGTAGGCCGACATCAGGCCGGGCACGCCGAGCACCGAATCGGGGCGGAATACGAGCGGGTCGAGGAAATCGTCGTCGATCCGCCGGTAGATCACGTCGACGCGCTGCGGGCCGCGCGTCGTGCGCATGTAGACGAAGCCGTCGCGCACGAACAGGTCCTGGCCCTCCACCAGCTCGACGCCCATCTGCTGCGCGAGGAAGGCGTGCTCGAAGTAAGCGCTGTTGTGCGCGCCCGGGGTGAGCACGACGACCGCGGGCGCGGCGACACCGGTGGGTGCCACGCTCGCGAGGTTCTCGAGCAGGCGGTCGGGATAGTGCTCGACCGGAGCGACCCGGTTGAGGGCGAACAGCTCGGGGAACAACCGCATCATCATCTTGCGGTCCTCGAGCATGTACGAGACGCCCGAAGGCACGCGCAGGTTGTCCTCGAGCACGTAGAACTCGCCCTGGCCGGCACGCACCACGTCGATGCCTGCGATGTGGGCGTAGATGCCGCCGGGCACGTCCATGCCCTGCATCTCCGGGCGGTACTGCGGGTTGCAGAACACCTGTTCCGGGGTGAGCAGCCCGGCCTGGAGGATCTCCTGGCCGTGGTAGATGTCGCCGAGGAAGGCGTTCAGTGCGCGCACGCGCTGGCGCAGTCCGGCCGCGAGCTTGCGCCACTCGTCGGCGGACAGCACCCGCGGCACGATGTCGAACGGGATCAGCCGTTCGTTGCCGTCCTGCTCTCCATACACCGCAAAGGTGATGCCGACCCGGTGGAAGAGGCTGTCGGCCTCGGCGCGCTTCTGCCGCAGCAGGTCGTCCGGCTGGCGCGTGAGCCAATCGGCGTACGAGGCGTACTGGGGCCGCACGTGCCCGTCGGCCGTGTACATCTCGTCATAGGCGGGGGTGGGGCGGTCCATCCGGGTGTCCTCCGGTGGACCCTAGCGAAAATCGTGCCAGCGTCTGGATGGGCTGGGATGGCGTGCCGGAGGTGCCCGGGACCGTCGCCGCGCACCGTTTCGGGGCAGCGCGTCCGTGCATCGCACAGGGCCGGGGCGCAGCTCTGGCCCCCGCCGTCCCCCCACCAGCGTGGGGGGCATGGAACGCGGTCAGGCCGTGGCTCGGCTCTGCTCGAGCATCCGCGTCAGGCGGTCCTTGGCGAGCAGCTTCTCCTTCTTCATTTTCACCAGCGTGACGTCGTCGAGCGGCAGCGTGCCGAGCTCGGCGTCGAGCACCTTCTTGTCGAGTTCCTGGTGGCGACGGAAGAGTTCCCGGAACTCCTCGTCGCTCTGCAACAGGGCTTCGACGGCGGTCTCCGGCTGGTTCTCGAACATGGCGGTTCTCCTCGGAGTGGAAACGTAGCCCGCGAATGCGGGGATCAGTACCTTCCGTGGGTCTTGTAAAGGTAGTTCGTCAGTTCGGCGGTCTGCATGGACATGCGGCGCTGGATGTCGTGCACCACGCGCACGATGGCGCGCATCACGTGGTAGACGACCTTGGGGTTCGTATCGAGCAGGGCTTCGAGGTCCGCGCGGCCGAGGCCGAGGACGCGCGAGTCGCCCAGGGCCACCAGCGAAGCGTAACGCGAGGCGCCGTCGAGGAACGACAGCTCGCCCACCATGTTGCCGGGGCGGATCGCGTTCAGCGTGACCTCTTCCTCCATCCCGGCGCCCTTGACCACGCCGAGCACGCCGCTCACCACGACGTACAGGTGGTCGTCCGCCGAGCCTTCCTGGACCAGCACGTCGCCCTGCTTCAGGTCGCGCAGCGTCATGGCACGCGCGAGGATACGGCGCTCGTCGTCGTTCAGCTCGACGGCCAGCCTGGACGTGCTCAGGCCTTCGAGGATGGCGGCTTCGGTCATGGACGGGCTCCGGGCGTGAAAAGGATGCCGAGCGGGATTCTTGCGCTCCCGCCCGCCCCGGCATAGTAGGTGAAAGCCGCTAGAGCACGGAAGGCAGGCGGCAGCGCGGCTTGGTGAGCAGCATCTGCACGTCGCCGATCTGCCGCTCGAGGAACCCGCCCTCGCAGTAGCAGAGGTAGTAGTCCCACATCCGCACGAACGACTCCGGGTATCCCAGCCGCCGGACCTCGGGCAGGTGCGCGACGAATTTCTCGCGCCAGCGCCGCAGGGTCGTGGCGTAGTGGGGGCCGATGTCCTCGAGGTGGAACACCTTCATGTCCGTCGAGCGGCGCACCGAGTCGGTGATGGCGCTCACCGAGGGGATGAAGCTCCCCGGGAAGATGAAGCGCTGGATGAAGTCCACCGATTTGAGCGCCTCCTCGTACACCTGGTCCTGGAGGGTGATGGCCTGCAGCAGCATGGCGCCGTGCGGCTCGAGCAGGCGGCCGCACTGGGCGGTGTAGGTGTCGAGGTAGCGGGCGCCCACCGCCTCGATCATCTCGATCGACACCAGCTTGTCGTAGCGGCCCCGCAGGTCGCGATAATCGTCGAGCAGCAGCGTGACGCGATCCTCGAGGCCGGCAGCGGCGACTTTCTCCTTCGCCCACTCGTGCTGCTCGCGGGAGATCGTCGTGGTGGTGACCCGGCAGCCGTAGCGGCCCGCGGCATGGATGGCGAGGCCGCCCCAGCCCGTGCCGATCTCGAGCAGGTGGTCGTCCGGTGACAGTTTGAGCTTGCGGCAGATGCGCTCGAACTTGGCGACCTGCGCCTCGTGAAGGGTGGCATCGTCGCGCTCGAACACGGCGCAGGAGTACGCCATGGTCTCGTCGAGCATCAGCGCGAACAGGTCGTTGCCGAGGTCGTAGTGCGCCGCGATGTTGCGGCGGCTCCCGTCGGGGCTGTTGCGGTTGAGCCAGTGCAGGAGGCGGCGGAGCGGGGCGGTGGCAATCGCGGCTCCGCCTTCCATGGACTGCATGACGTCGCGGTTCACGATCATCAGGCGGATCAGGGCCGTGAGGTCGTCGGCGCGCCACAGGCCGCCGATATAGGCCTCGCCTGCACCCACGGTGCCGCCGAACGCCGCGTCGGCGT
This sequence comes from Gammaproteobacteria bacterium, assembly GCA_019136105.1. Taxonomy (GTDB): domain Bacteria; phylum Pseudomonadota; class Gammaproteobacteria; order Steroidobacterales; family Steroidobacteraceae; genus RPQJ01. Next base: position 25,810 of record JAGVUU010000063.1, on the reverse strand, counting down.
AGGTCTGCGGGTGCAGGACTTCGATCGTGGCGCGCAGGTTGCACTCCGGCGTGCGACGCCCGAAGGTGAACGATTCGCCGCCCTCGATGACCGTCAGCTCGCCTTCGCGCAGCCCGGCGAGCTTGGCCAGGAACAGCCGGCGCCCGAGCTGCTGCAGCGCGGTGCCTCGCCCGGCGCGAGGCGCTTCGTCGATGGTCGGAACGATGCTGGGTTTCATTGGGCAAGCCTCTCGATGCGGCCTTCGCGGGCGCGGTGCCCGGCGCCGGTCTTGTCGGGATGGGTGTGGAACGGCACGCGCTTCAGCCACAGCTTGAAGGCCTGCCAGTAGATGGCCGCAGTGACTTTGAGCGGCAGCAACGGATAGCGCAGCAGCGCACCGACGAGCGATGCGCTCGTGATCGGCGTGCGATCGAGCGTCATCGTCGCGTCGAACTGCATCGAGCCGTCGCGCCAGTTCTCCATGTGCACGAGCAGGCGGCTGTCCGGCGCCGTGAAGCGCCAGTCGTAGCTCATGTCCATGGGCAGGAACGGCGACACGTGGAAGTCCTTGCCGAAGCGGAAGCGCAGCTTCGCGGCCGTGCCCTCGCTGTGGCTGCGCGGCAGCACGTAGCAGTGCCGCTCGCCCCACGGCGTGTTGTTGATTTCGGCGACGACGGCCTCGACCTGGCGGTCGTCCGCGTCGAAGCAGTAATAGAAGCTCACGGGGTTGAACCCGTAGCCCAGCACGCGCGGCGCCGTGAGCAGGCGGATCGGCCCGGTGGGACGCCGGCCGGTGCGGCTCAGCACCAGGTCACGCACTTCCTCGGCGAGGTCGCGCGCCGGGTCGCCGAGGTGGTCTTCGCGGTGCCAGCGCGCGAGCGCAGGGCGGCGAGCCGACCAGAACCAGCGGCCCTCGAGCGCCTGCGGCACCTCGGCCAGGTCGAGGTACAGCAGGCACAGCCGGTAGCGGAACGCGTGCGGCACCGGCGCATTGCGCCGATGCCTAACCCACCCGGCGTAGAGGCAGCTCTGCACGGGAGAGGTCCTCGTCGAAATGGGCGAGCGCGGTCTGGGCGCTCACCACGCCGTCTTCGTGGAAACCGCAGCGCCAGTAAGCACCGCAGAAGTAGGTGCGGTTCGCGCCGTTCACTTCGCGGTGGCGCGCCTGGGCCGCCACGGCTCGCGGCGAATACACGGGGTGGTCGTAGGTGAACGTCCGCAGAACCTTGCGCTCGTCGATGGCCTTGCGGAGGTTGAGCGACACCAGGAAGCGCACGGGCGCGTCCAGCGACTGCAGGATGTTCATGTCGTAGGTGAGCGCGACGGGCTCCTGCGGGTCGGCGAGCAGGTGGTAGTTCCACGCCGCGCGGGCCAGGGGGCGGCGCGGCAGCACGCTCGCGTCGGTGTGCAGCAGCACCTCGTTGGCCGCGTACGGGAACGCGGCGAGGACTTCGCGCTCGGCCGCGGTCGGTGCCTCGAGCATCGCCAGTGCCTGCGGCGCGTGGCAGGCCAGGAACACGTGATCGTAGCGTGCCACATCGCCGCGGGTGGTGCGCACGCGGACTTCGTTCGGCAAGCGGAGGACGGACTCGACGGGCGTCGCGAGCCGCAGGCCGAACTGCGCCGCACGCAGCAGCGCGCGCACGTACTCGCGCGAGCCGCCCTTGACCGCCTGCCACGCGGGGCGGTCATCCACCGACAGGAAGCCGTGGCGGTCGAAGAAATCGACGAAGAACCGCGCCGGGAAGTCGAGCATCGCGGAGGCTTCGGCCGACCAGATGGCCCGCCCCATCGGCACGATGTAGTGCTCGACGAACTGGCGCGAGTAGTTGCCGCGTTCGAGGTAGTCGCCCAGGGTGAGCGTGTCGTCGAGCGAGCCCGCGAGCGACCTGGAGCGCGCATTGAAGCGCAGGATGTCGGCGATCATGCGCAGGAACGACGGGCGCAGTGCGTTGCGCCGCTGCGCGAACAGCGAGTTGACCGACGTGCCGTTGTACTCGAGCCCCGTGCGCTCGCAGCGCAGGCTGAAGCTCATGTTGGACGGCTGCCAGGCCACGCCCAGCTCGCGCAGCATCGCGATGAAGTTCGGGTAGGTCCAGTCGTTGAAGACGATGAACCCGGTGTCCACGCCGTAAGTGCGGCCCTGCCACTCGACGTCCACCGTCGCGGTGTGGCCGCCGGGGTAGTCGCTCGCCTCGTAGAGCGTGACGTCGTGGTCGCGCGACAGGCGCCACGCGGCGTGCAGGCCCGACACGCCCGCGCCGACAACTGCAATTCTCATGACGCCACCGCCGTGTGCGCCTCGCGCACTTCACGCGGCACGGGCTTGAGGTCCCAGATGATGCCGGCGGCCGCCAGCACGCGCAGCAGGTAGTACGTGATGTCGATCTCCCACCAATAGAAGCCCTGGCGCACCGACATCGGATAGCGGTGGTGGTTGTTGTGCCAGCCCTCGCCGAGGGTGATGAGCGCGAGCCAGAAATTGTTGCGGCTCTCGTCGCCGGTCGCGTAGCGGCGGCGGCCCCACACGTGGCACAGCGAATTGATCGTGTAGGTACCGTGGTAGCAGGCGACGGTGGAGACGAAGAATCCCCAGACCAGCAGCTGCCCGCCGGTCACGCCGAGTTCGGGGCGGCGTGCCTCGAGCCACTGGCCAGTCAGCAGCAGCCCGAGCGCGAGCAGGAACGGCACGAGGATGTCGAAGCGGTCGAGCCACCGGAGTTCGGGATACCGGAGCAGGTCGCGGACGCGGCCGAGGTCCGGCGCGAAGTGGCGCCGCGACAGGAACCAGCCCATGTGCGACCAGACGAACCCGCGCTGCTTCGGGGAGTGGACGTCGTCGACCTTGTCGGAGTGCGCGTGGTGGTGACGGTGGTGGGCGGCCCACCAGATCGGGCCGCGCTGCACGGCCGAGGCACCGAGCACCGCAAACGCGAACTGGGCGGCACGCGACGTCTTGAACGTGCGGTGCGAGAAGTAGCGGTGGTAGAAGCCCGTGATCGCGAACATGCGTACCAGGTACATGGCGACAGCCACGCCGACCGCGAGTTCGCTCACACCCACCCAGAAGACCGCCAGGCAGGCGACATGCATCCCCACGAACGGCAGGATGCGCGCCCAGTCCACGCGATCGCGAGTCGCATCATCGGCGTCCGGCGTCGCCGAAGCGTCGAACCAGCTCAGCATTGCGCGCCACGCCGGGCGCCCGGCGCCTTGGCTGGGTGGCGATGCTGAAGCCTGGCCGCCCGTGGTCGCGGAACTCACGTGCCGGTCTCAGTTGGAGGCCGTCGCGGCCGCGGCGTCGCGGCCGCCGAGCAACTCGCGACGGAGGTCGCTCACGACGCTGCGTGGATGGAGCCAGATGGCGAGGAACGCCGGGCCGAATGCCGGATCGTCCACCTGGGCGAAGCGGCCGCGCTGGTCGTAGAAGCGGGTGGGCCCGTTGGGCGTCACCACCGTGGTGACGTTGCGGCCGGGCGCGACGTCGGTCCATTGGCGGCGCAACTCGGCCAGCCAGATCTCGCGCTGCGCGGCGTCCGGCTGGCCCAGCTTCTTCCAGGCGGTCTCGGTGATGCGCAGCAGTTCGTCGCGGCTGAAGGAACGCTGGTACCAGAGGCTGAGGGCGACCGTGTCACCTGGCCCGAAGCCGCTGTAGCGGCCGGTCGAGGTCCACAGGCTGGCGTCGTAGATGGGGAAACCGAGCCACCGCAACTCGCCTGCGCCGACCTTGCGCAGTGGGTAGCCCTGATCGATCACCGAGCCCGGCAAGGTAGAGGCCGACGCCACCGCAGCGGCCAGCCACAGGGCGAGGAGGACCAGCGGACGGGGGCAGGAGTGGATGAGCGCGCGCATGCCGGCTCGTTCGCCTCCTTTCAGGCCACGGATTCATCCTGTACAGCACCCTCGCGGTGTCGGCGCGCGTCGTGGGCCAGGGGGCTGGGCTTCGTGCCCGCCGCGATCAGCGCTTGATCGACCCGTACGCGGCGAGCGCGGCCTCGCGGCTCGCACGGAAATCGATGATCGGCCGCGGGTAGGTGCGCCCAAGCTCGACGCCAGCCTCGGCCAGTACGGCCGCAGGGGCGTCCCACGGGCAGTGGATCCACTTGTCCGGCAATCGCGCCAGTTCAGGCAGCCAGCGCCGCAGGTAGACGCGCTCCGGGTCGAAGCGTTCGGTCTGCAGCACCGGGTTGAAGATGCGAAAGAAGGGCGCGGCGTCGGCACCGCAGCCAGCCGTCCACTGCCAGCCGAGCGTGTTGTTCGCGAGGTCGGCATCGACCAGCGTGTCCCAGAACCACTGCGCGCCCTTCAGCCACGGCTGGCGCAGGTTCTTCGTGAACAGCGAGGCCGCGATCATGCGCACGCGGTTGTGCATCCAGCCGGTGTGCCACAGCTCGCGCATGCCGGCATCCACGATGGGATACCCGGTGCGTCCGCGCTGCCAGGCCTCCAGCCACGCGTCATTCGGGTCCCACGGGAAAGCATCGAAGCGGGTATCGAGCGGCGCAGTGGGCGTCTGCGGAAAGTGATGCAGCAGGTGATGCGCGAATTCGCGCCAGCCGAGCTCGCGCACGAAGCTGTCTGCGGATCCTCGCGACGACGGCCGTTCCGCCACCGCGTTACGCGCCGCCGCGAGGCATTGGCGCGGACCGACCTCGCCGAAGTGCAGGTAGGGTGACAGGCGGGAAGTTTCCGGGAGATCGGGACGGTTGCGGCCGTCGCTGTACCGAGCCATCGCCCCGCTGGCAAACGACTCGAGTTGCGCGAGTGCGCCAGCCTCGCCCGGCATCCAGGCCTCGTGCAGTCCCGCGTCCCAGCGGATGCGTGGCCGAAGTTCGAGCTCGTCGAGCGCCAGGCTCGCAACGATGGCCGGCGGTGCCGCGATCCTGTCCGGGGTGGGCAGCGGCCGTGGCAGCGCGTCGAGCCGTGCCGCGCACGCCTTCCAGAACGGGGTGAACACGCGGTAAGGGACGCCCTGGCCCGTGCGCACTTCCCAAGGCTCGTGCAGCAGGGCCGCGTTGAAGCTCTCACAGTGCAGGCCGGCCTCGCGCAGCGCGGCCTTGACCTGGGTGTCGTGGGCCACGCGGGCCGGGTCGTAGAGCCGGTTCCAGTAAACCCGCGTCGCGCCAGTCTCTCGCGCCACCGCGAGCAGCGTCTCGAGCGAGGTGCCGCGGCGGATCGTCAACCGGCCACCGCGCACACGCAGCGATTCGTCGAGCCTCGCGAGGCTGTGGTGCAGCCACCAGCGGCTCGCGCCGCCGGGCGCCCACTCGCCGTCCTCTTCGGGCGCATGCACGTACAGTGCGATCACGTTTCGTGCGTGCTCGCACGCCGCACTCAGCGCGGGGTTGTCGGTGAGCCGCAGGTCGCGGCGGAACCAGGCGATCGCGGTGCCCGTGTCGTTCATGCCGGCATCATCCCGCATCGAGCGCCCGGCGCAATGCGGCCGCACGCGCCGCGATGGCCTCGCGCTCGCCGTGCGGGAGCCGGTCGAGGTTGCGAACCTGCAGCGCGAGGCGAGGATGTCGCGCGAAGCGCTCGCGGTGCCGCGCCAGGAAGTCCCAGTAGAGCGTCGTGTAGGGGCAGGCGTCGCCGCCGTGGGCGCGATCCGGCCGATAACGGCAGCCGGCACAGTAGTTGCTCATGCGCGCGATGTACTTCCCCGTTGCCACATAGGGCTTCGAGGCCAGCAGGCCGTCGTCCGCGTACTGCGACATGCCGAGCGTGTTGGGCAGCTCGACCCACTCCACGGCATCGACATACATCGACAGATACCACTCGTGCACCTCCCGGGGGCGGACGCCCCAGAGGAGCGCGAACAAACCGGTGACCATCAGCCGCTGGATGTGGTGTGCGTAGCCGAGCGCCAGCGTCTGGCCGATCGTTTCGCGCAGGCAGGCGAGGTCGGTTTCGCCGGTCCAGAAGAAAGCCGGCAGCGGCCGGTCCGCGTCGAGCGCGTTACGGTCGAGATAAGAGGGCATCTCGCGCCAGTAGATCCCGCGGACGTACTCGCGCCAGCCGAGGATCTGCCGCACGAAACCTTCCACGGCGTCGAGCGGTGCCCGGCCGTCGCGCCACGCCCGCGCGGCGGCATCGCAGACCTCGCGCGGGTTCAGCAGCTTCAGGTTGAGGGCCGCGGCGATGCGCGAGTGGTAGAGCCACGGTTCGCCGCGCCACATCGCGTCCTGCCAACGGCCGAACAGCGGCAGGCGGTGCGTCACGAAATCGTCGAGCGCCGCGAGCGCCTGCGCGCGCGTCACGGGCCAGTCGAACGCGTCGAGCCGGCCCGGGTTGCCGGGCAACTCCCGCGCGACGGCATCGATGACTTCGCGCGTGACCACATCCGGTGCGAAGGCTGCGGGGGAGGGCAGCCACCCGGGACCCGCCGCGCCGAACGAACTGCGGTTCTCCGCGTCGAAATTCCAGCGCCCGCCGGCGGGCTCGTCGCCGTCCATCAGGATGCCGGTGCGGCGGCGCATCCAGCGGTAGAAGTACTCGAGGCGCAGCTCCTTGCGGCCCCGGGCCCACGCTTCGAACTCGCCGGGGGTGATGAAGAAGTGATCGTCGGGCGCGAGGTCGAGCTGCGGGCCTGCGGACGCCACTGCCGCCGAGATGTCGGTCGCGACGCGGTGCTCGCCCGGCTGCACCATGATCACGCGCCCGGGCCGCAACCGCTCCAGGTCGGCCCTGAGTGCCTCTCCCAGCGTGCCGGCGGCGTGCTGGCCGAGCTGGCGGTACTCGACCGTGATTCCGCGCGCGCGCAGCTCGTCGCGGAAGTGACGCATCGCGGCGAGGAACAGCGCCGTGCGCGCCTTGTGGGAGGGGACGTGGGTGCTTTCGGCCGCGACTTCGGCCATCCAGACACGATCGAGCCGGGCGTCGAATCCATCGAACGCCCGGCTCTGTGGGTCGAGCTGGTCGCCGAGAACGACGACCAGCTTGTCAGTGCGGCCGCCCGTCAGAGCGAGCTGGCCTTGAGGGCCGCGATGCGATCCTCGAGCGGCGGGTGGGTCATGAACAGCTTCTTCAGGCCCGCCGCCCCGCCACCCGAGATGCCGAAGGCCGCCATCTTGTCCGGCAGCGGACCGGCATGGCGCTGCCGCAGGCGCTCGAGCGCGTTGATCATGTGCTCGCGGCCGGCGAGCTTGGCGCCACCCGCGTCGGCGCGGAATTCACGCAGAACGCCGGGCCGTGGCCTTCCTCGGTCTTGAAGATCACGCGGTCCACCGTGTGCCCCACGATGCGCGCCAGGAAGATCACGAAGGTGTTGACCACGCCCTGGATCAGCGTGAGCGTGACCATGTCGCCGTTCGCGACGTGGCTCACCTCGTGGGCGAGCACGGCTTCGGCTTCCTTCTGCGACATGCTCTGGAGCAGGCCGGTGCTGACGGCGACCAGCGAGGCGTCGCGGCGTGCGCCGGTGGCGAACGCGTTCGGTTCCGGCGAATCGAAAATGCCGACCTCCGGCATGCCGATGCCGGCCTGCTGGGCCTGCTGGCGCACGGTGTTCACCAGCCAGGCTTCGGCGGAATTCGACGGCTGCGTGATGACGCGCACGCCCATCATGCGCTTGGCCGTCCACTTGGACATGGCGAGCGAGATGAACGCACCCGTGAAGCCGACGACCGCGGCGAACACCAGCAGCGCGCCGAGATTCAGGTCGACGCCGTTCGCGTCGAGGATGCCCTCGAATCCGATCAGCCGCAGGATGATCCCCAGCAGTACGACGACGGCCAGGTTGGTGGCGAGGAACAAGAGGATCCGTTTCATCTTTCAGTCTCTCCAGCGGGCAGCCCCGTGACCGCCCATTCGCTTGGGGTAATCGACCGGGTTTCAAGCCTGACGCCCGCCAGGGGCGTGGCGCCGGACCCGGGTACGGCGCATACTAACAGGAAGTTGAAAACCGGAACCGCTCTTCAGACAATTATCGTCCCGGAGAGGTTCCCTGCCGTCCCGGACGAGGTATCCGAATGGCCGCGAACCCAGACCGGCACTGGACCTTCCTGAGCAACCACGCGCACGTGCTGGTCTGCCTCGGCGTCAACCCCGACGCCCGGTTGCGCGACGTGGCGGCCGAAGTCGGCATCACCGAACGCGCGGTGCAGGGCATCGTGGGCGACCTCGAGGCCGCCGGGGTGATCGTGCGGGAGCGGCAGGGCCGGCGCAACACCTATCGCCTGAACCTCGATGCGCCGCTGCGGCATCCCCTGGAAGCGCACCGCTCGATCCGGTCGCTCCTGGCGATGGTGCTCGACCCGACCCAGTTGAAGCGCCTGCCGACGGCCTGACGCGGCCGTGGGGCGCGGGTCGCGGTGACGGCCGTCGCCGGGTTCGTGCTAGAAATCCGAGTCCCCATGGCCCGCAAACGGACATTGCCCAACCAGCCGTCGGCCGCCCCGGGCAGCGCCTGCCTCGAGGCGGCCGTTCGCGAGCAACAGCGGCGCATCGCTGCGGCGATCGCGGTGCTCGGCAGCGCCGGCGAAGACGACGTGCATGGCGCGAGGGTGGCGGCACGCCGCCTGCGCTCGATGTTGAAGACGTTCGGACCGCTGCTCGACGAGAACCAGGCGCAACGTTACCGCGCGCACCTGCGCACCTTCGCGCGCTCGCTCGGCACCGCCCGGGAGGCGGACGTCCGTCGTGCCCTCCTGCTCGACGTCGCTTCGGCAGCGCACGTCACGCCGGCCGAGCGCCAGCGGCTGGCCGTATTGCTCGACGACGCCTGCCTGGCGTCGCGGGAGCAGCTCCGGCGTCACCTCGCGGAGCCGGATTGGGCCGCACTCAGCCGGGCCCTGCAGCGGGACGCATCGGGTCGCCGGTTGTACGCGGTATCGGACGCCGATCTCGGCGAGCTGGTGCACCTCGCCGAGCGCGCGTGGCGGCGGCCGGTGAAGCTCCTGCGGCGCAACCCCACCAGCACAGCCGAACTGCACGAGCTGCGCCTCGCGTTCAAGCATTGCCGTTACGCCCTCGAGCCGATTGCCGACGTGGCGCCCAAGGCCACGTCCCGGCTGTTGCGACGCCTGCGGGGCACCCAGGACCGCATCGGCGAACACCGCGATACGCTGCTGGCCGAGCACTGGGTGCGCGAGAACGAACGGGCACTCGGCCGGCCGCTCGTCGGCCGGCTCGTGGCCAGCATCGAGGTTCGCGAGAAGCGCCTGCGCCGGCAGTCGGCCACCCGGGCGGCCAGAGTGCTGGATGCGTGGCGGGCGTGGCGCGATGCCACGCGGCGGGTCAGGAAGGAAGCGATCCAAGATCGAGCGTGATGCGGACGTGGCCGCCCGAGTTCGGCTCGGTGCGCGCGTCGAACCCGAACCGGCGTGCCCAGGCGTGGATCCGCTGGTTCTCGGCGAGGCTGGTGCCGATGAGGGTGCGGATGCCGTTGCGGCGTGCCGCGACGCCCAAACTGCGCATCAGCTCGGTGCCCACGCCACGGCCCTGCCAGGCGTCGGTCACCACGATTGCGCACTCGGCCTGGTCGGTGCCGTCGACCCGGGCATAGCGGCTCACGCCGATGATGGACTCGTCCGCCGGTGCGCCAGTGAGGGCGGCGATCGCCATGCGGTCGTGGTAATCGAGGTCGAGAAGCCGGGCGATGTCCTGGCGGCTGACGTGCCGGGAGGAATACTGCAGCCGCAGGTAAAGGGTCTGCTCGGAGAGGCCCTCGACGAACCGGACCTCGCGTTCGAGGTCGTCGGGGCGCTGCGCACGGATGCGTACGGCAGTGCCGTCAGCGGCGAGCCAAGTGCGTTCGAGATCCGCCGGGTAACCGGGCGGCAGGCCGGGCGGGGGCGTCGGGTCGGCGAAGCTCACTCGCGGTCGCGATACTCGTCGTCTTCGTCGTCGTAGTCTTCTTCTTCGTCGTCCCAGTCCTCGTCGTCTTCGTCCTCGTCGTCCCAGTCCTCGTCGAGGTCTTCCTCGTCCTCGTCCTCTTCGTCGAGGTCCTCCTCCTCGTCCACCCAGCCCTCGGGCTCCTCGGCCTGCTCGAGGTCGAGTTCATTCCAGGCCTCGAGGTCGAGGTCCTCGAATTCGCCGTCCAGCCACTGGATGCGAACCAGCATGTCGTCCGGGTCGAGGCTGACGACCTTGAAGACCTCGTCTCGGTCGAGGTCTTCGTACCACTGCCCCGGTACGGGGTCGAAATCGCGGCTCACGCTGGGGTCCTCGGGGAATTCTTCTGGAAACTTGGCCGGTCCTGCGTGCGAACAACTATACGGTTCGGCCAAGACGGCAGGCAACCGGAACACACTTACGGTGCACCGCAGCAATTTCGCGTAATATCGGGCCCAAGGCCCCGTTCAGGAAGGTAACGACCGTGTACGCCTATCGCGCCCCCCTCCGTGACATCCGTTTAGTGGTCCATGAAGTGCTCGACCTCGAGCAGCACTACCAGTCATTCGGCCGCGAGGAACTCAACAAAGACCTGCTCGAGGGCATCCTGGAGGAGGGCGCGCGCTTTGCCGAGACGGTGCTGGCCCCCACCAACCGGACCGGCGACGAGCACGGCCTGCGCTTCGAGGACGGGCAGGTGCTGACGCCGCCGGGCTTCAAGGAAGCCTACGACCGCTACTGCCAGGACGGCTGGATCACGATGTGCGCCGACCCGCAGTACGGCGGCCAGGGCCTGCCGGGTGGCTTTGCGCTTGCCTTCAGCGAGATGCTCATCTCCGGCAACATGGCCTGGAAGATGTACTCGGGCCTGACCGAGAGCGCCGCGCTCACCATCCAGGCACACGGCACCGACGAGCTGAAGAACCGCTACCTGCCCAAGATGGTCTCGGGCGAGTGGGCGGGCACGATGTGCCTCACCGAGGCGCACTCCGGCAGCGACCTCGGCATCCTGCGCACCAAGGCCGAACCGCTGGGTGACGGGTCTTACGCGATCACCGGCACGAAGATCTTCATCACCGCCGGCGAGCACGACCTCACCGACAACATCATCCACCTGGTGCTCGCCCGCCTGCCGGACGCGCCGCCCGGGACCAAGGGCATCAGCCTGTTCGTCGTCCCGAAGGTGCTGGTCAACGAGGACGGCAGCCTCGGCGCCGCGAACGGCGTCAAGTGCGGCTCGATTGAGCACAAGATGGGCATCCACGCGTCGCCCACCTGCGTCATGCATTTCAACGAGTCGAAGGGCTGGCTGCTCGGCCGCGAGAACGCGGGCCTCTCCTGCATGTTCACCATGATGAACCACGCGCGCCTCGGCGTCGGCCTGCAGGGCCACGGCCTGTCCGAACTCGCGTGGCAGGCGTCGATCGCCTACGCCAACGACCGCCTGCAGGGCCGCTCGCTCACCGGGCCGAAGGCGCCCGGCAAGCCCGCCGACCCGATCATCGTCCACCCCGACGTGCGCCGCATGCTGCTCACGCAGAAGGCACTGGTCGAGGGTGGCCGCGTGCTGTGCTTCCTCACCGGCCGCGAGATCGACAGCTCGCACATGAACCCGGACGAGGAGGCGCGCAAGCGTTCGTCCGACCTGGTGGCGTTCCTCACGCCGATCGTGAAGGCCTTCCTGACCGACGCGTCCATGGAGGTCACCAGCCTCGCCGTGCAGATCCACGGCGGCCACGGCTTCATCCGCGAGACGGGCGTCGAGCAGCTGATGCGCGACGCGCGCATCACGCCGATCTACGAAGGCACCAATGGCATCCAGGCGCTCGACCTGCTCGGCCGCAAGGTGTTCGGCACTGGCGGCAAGAGCGTGCAGATGATGGCCGGGCGCATCAAGGACTCCATCGACAAGTTCGGTGCCGTGCCCGAGCTGACGCCGCTTGCGGCCGAACTGGGCAAGCGCGTCGAGCAGTGGGGCAAGCTCACGATGGAACTCGGCGCCGCGGCGATGAAGAACCACGAAGAGGTCGGCGCGGCGGCTGCGGACTACCTGGCCGTGGCCGGCTATGTCTGCCTCGGCTGGTGCTGGCTCGTGTCCGCGGGCGTGGCGGCGAAGAAGCTCGCGGCGGGCGACGCCGAGGCCGACTTCTACAAGGCCAAGCTGGCCACCGCGAAGTTCTACTTCGACCGCATCCTGCCGCGCGTCGATGCGCATGCCGCTGCAGCTCGCGCGGGCGCGACGGGCCTGATGGAGCTGCCGGCCGAGCACTTCGCGTTCGCATGAACGCGGGGGCCGCGGCCGGCGGATCGCGCCTCGCCGCGGCCCGTCGGGTCGTCATCAAGGTCGGCTCCGCGCTGCTGGTCGAGAAATCGACCGGCAGCGTGAACCGTGACTGGCTCGAGGCGCTGGCGGACGACGTTGCTGCCATGCGCGCGCGCGGCCAGGAGGTGGTGCTCGTGTCGTCGGGCGCCATCGCGCTCGGGCGCCGGGAACTCGGCCTCGCGAAGCGCAAGCCCAAGCTCGAGGAGAAGCAGGCCGCGGCTGCGGTCGGGCAAATCCGACTCGCGCACGCCTGGAAGGAAGTGCTCGAGCGGCGCGGATTTGCCGTCGCGCAGGTGCTGCTCACGCTGGGCGACACCGAGGAGCGGCGCCGTTACCTGAACGCGCGCAACACGCTCACGACGCTGCTGCGCCTCGGCGCGATCCCGGTGATCAACGAGAACGACACGGTCGCCACGGCCGAGATCCGCTACGGCGACAACGATCGCCTCGGCGCACGCGTCGCGCAGATGGTGAGCGCCGACTGCCTGGTGCTGCTCTCCGACGTGGACGGCCTCTACACCGCCGATCCCACGCGGGACGAGACCGCGCAGTTCATTCCCGAGGTGCCGCGCATCACGCCCGAGATCGAGGCGATGGCGGGCGGCTCGGCGTCCGACGTCGGTTCGGGCGGCATGGCCACGAAGGTGCTGGCCGCGAAGATCGCCGTCGCAGCGGGCTGCCACATGTGCATCGCGGCCGGCCGTGAGGCCCATCCGCTGCGGCGGATCGGGTCGGGCGCGCGGTGCACCTGGTTCGTGGCCGGCGCCTCGCCGGTAACGGTCCGCAAGCAATGGATCGCCGGCATGCTCAAGCCTTCAGGTGAACTGGTCGTCGACGTGGGCGCGGCTCGGGCGCTGCGTGACGGAAGCAGCCTGCTGCCCGCTGGCGTCACCGAAGTAAGGGGGCGGTTCGACCGGGGTGACGCCGTCGTAGTGCTCGACGCGGCAGGGGTCGAGATCGCCCGCGGTCTCGCGGCATACTCGAGCACGGATGCCGAGCGCATCCGCGGCCGGCGCAGCAGCGAGCTCGAGGCGCTGCTCGGATTCCGTGGCCGCGACGAAATGATCCATCGCGACGACCTGGTGCTGGTATGACCCTGCAGGACATCGCTGCACTGATGGCTCCGGTGGGACGGGCCGCCGTCGAGGCCGCTCAGGTGCTCGCGCTCGCGACCACGGAGCAGAAGAATGCAGCGCTCAATGCGGCTGCAGCGGCGCTGCGTGCGCGAGTGCCGGAGATCCTCGCGGCGAACGCGCACGACATGAAGGCAGGCGAGGCCGCAGGCCTGAGTGCAGCGATGCTCGACCGGCTGAAGCTCGACCCGGCGCGCATCGAGGCGATGGCCAGGGGCGTCGAACAGATCGCGGCGCTGCCGGATCCCGTGGGCACGGTGATCACCGAGCGGGAGCGACCGAACGGGCTGCGCATCCAGCAGGTGCGCGTGCCACTCGGCGTGATCGGCATCATCTACGAGAGCCGCCCGAACGTGACGTGCGATGCCGGGACGCTGTGCCTCAAGTCGGGCAACGCGGCGATCCTGCGCGGCGGCAGCGAGAGCCATCGCTCGAGCACCGCGATCCATGCCTGCCTGGCGGACGGGCTGCGCGCCGCTGGCCTGCCAGGGGCATGCATACAGCTGGTGCCGACCACCGATCGCGCGGCGGTGGGCTACATGCTCGCCGGCATGACGGACAGCATCGACGTGATCGTGCCCCGCGGCGGCAAGAGCCTGGTCGCGCGCGTGCAGCAGGAGGCGCGGGTGCCGGTGATCGGCCACCTCGAGGGCAACTGCCACGTGTACGTCGATCGCGCCGCCGACCTCAACATGGCGCGCGCGATCGTCAGGAACGCGAAGCTGCGTCGCACGGGCATCTGTGGCGCGGCCGAGACGCTGCTGGTGGATGAGTGCTGTCTGGCGACTCACCTCGCGCCGATCGTGCGCGACCTGCTGGATGCGGGTTGCGAGGTACGCGGCGACGCAGCGGTGCAGGCCGTCGATCCGCGCGTGCGGCCGGCGACCGAGGACGACTGGTACACCGAGTACCTCGATGCCGTGATCGCGGCGAAGGTGGTGAGCGGCGTGGACGCCGCCATTGCGCACATCGCGAAGTATGGTTCGGCGCACACGGAGTCGATCGTCACCGACGACCCGGCGGCGGCGGAGCGGTTCCTGACGCGAGTGGACAGCGCCATCGTGCTGCACAACGCCTCGACGCAGTTCGCCGATGGCGGCGAATTCGGCATGGGCGCCGAGATCGGCATCTCGACCGATCGCTTCCACGCGCGCGGGCCCGTGGGCGTCGAGCAGCTCACCAGTTACAAGTACGTGGTTCGCGGGCGCGGGCAGGTGCGAGTTCCCTGATGGTTCCCCGCCGCGCGCTCGTCGTGGCGCTGATCTGCACGGTCGTGGCCCTGCTATTGTCCGTCGATGCGGTGTACGCCAGCCTGCAACGGGCGTTGGCCGCCGCGGAGCCCCTGATCGAGGGCCACCCGTACCTCGGGGTCGTCGTGTTCGTCGGGCTCGCGGCTGCCTCGGCCGTCCTTGCGTTCTTTTCCAGTGCGCTGCTGTTGCCGCCCGCGGTGTATGCCTGGGGCGTGCCGACCACCGTCGGCCTGCTCTGGCTCGGCTGGCTGCTCGGTGGCGTCGGTACGTACGCCCTGGGCCGCGGCTTGCGGGGCCCGCGGGGCGGAACCTCCCGGGCGCCGAGCCGCTTCGATTTCTACCTGCGGCGCCTGCCGCGCGACCTCAAGTTCGCGCTGGTGCTGATGCTGTGCCTCGCCCTGCCGTCGGAGATTCCCGGGTACCTGTGTGGCTACCTCGGCGTGCGCTTTCGCACGTACTTCGCGGCGCTGGCCCTCGCCGAGTTGCCGTACGCCGTGGGCGCAGTGTTGCTGGGCAACGGCGTCGTCAATCGCCACACCGGCTGGCTGGTGGCGATGGGACTGGGCGCCGCCGCACTGAGCCTGTATGCCGTGCGCCTGCTGCACCGGCGGCTGGATCCGGCGTAGCTGCCCGCGACGGGGCTGGCGGCATCTCCGGATGGCCTGCGGTACGATTTGGCGCGATGCTTGTGAAGGCACCCCATGGTCGGAGGACGCACAGAGGAGGGCACGACATGACCGATGTCACCACCCAGAGACTGATGGAAGACCTCAAGCGAGTGGTCGCGGACGCCGAGGCGCTGATGGCCGCCACGGCCGGCGACGCGAGCGAGCGCGCTCACATGGCGCGGCAGAAAGCTGCCGAGTCCGTGGCGCACGCACGGGACCGGCTCCATGCGCTGGAGGCGCAAGCCAGGGAACGGGTCGCGGCCGCCGCGCACCAGGCGGATCACTACGTCCACGAAAACCCCTGGCAGTCGATCGCGGTCGCCGCAGGGGTCGGCGCGCTCGTCGGCATCCTGCTCGCGCGTCGCTGAGCGGCTGCCGCCGTGAGCGAAACCGGAGCGGACGCGCGCGCGGGTCTGGGACTCTTCGCCTCGCTGCGTCGCTTGGTCACGACGCTGGTCGAGCTCGTCCATTCGCGTCTCGACCTCGTCGGCATCGAGCTGCAGCTCGAGGTGCAGCGCGCGACGAGCCTGCTGCTGTGGGCGTTCGCCGGCATCGTGTGCGGCACCGTTGCGCTGGTGCTGCTCGCGGTGACCGTGCTGATCGCGTTCTGGGACACCCATCGACTGCTTGCCGCAGGGTGCATCACCGCGGTCTTCGCGCTCACGTCGCTCGGCATGGCGCTTCACGTGCGGCGCCGGGTGCGGACGCGTCCGCGGCTCTTCGGCGCCACGCTCGACGAGTTGCAGCACGACGTGGCGGCGCTCAAGGGGCCGCAGCCATGAGCCGCCGTGCCGCCATCCTGGAGGCGCGGCGCAACCTGGCGATTGCCCGCAGTGCTTACCTGCGCGCCGACCTGCAATGCGAGGCGGCGGCCCTCGGTCGGCGTCTGCAGTTCGTCGACCGGGCGACCGCGCTGGCGCGCTCGGGTCCGGGGCGCGTGCTGCTCGTGGGCGGTGCGATGGTGCTGCTGGCGGTGGGCCCGCGCCGGCTGCTGGGCGTCGCGGGACGCGTGGTCGCAGCGTGGCCGTTGGTGCGGACCTGGGCGTCGGCGGCTTCGGCCTTCACGACCGCAGCGCGGCCAACCCGCCCTTGAGCGAAAAGACCTCGGCCAGGCCCTGCGCGCGCAGCTGCTCGGTGACCGACAGGCTGCGCACGCCGTGCGCGCAGACGATGAGATACCGGCCTTCCGTCGGGAACTGCAGGTAGCCGTTCACCAGCGCGCTCAGTGGCAGGTGCGTCGGGATCTGCAGGCCCGGCGGGTCATGCATGCGCTCCCAGGTCTCGCGAATGTCCACGAGTTCGAGGCCCGATTCGAACGCCTCGGCCAATGTGGCGAACTCGAGCTCCAGCGGCGCCGACGTGCCTTCTACCCCAGCTGGCTCGCCCGGCTGGTCGTGATCGCACGCGGGATTGCGCCGCGCGATCAGGCGGCGCGTCTCGAGTGACAGCAGGTCCACCGTGACGAGTGCTGGTGCCTCGCCGGCATCGAGTCCCAGCAGGCGCTTCAGCACCTGCATTGCCTGCAGCGCGCCGAGCGTGGCCGGCACCGGGCCGAGCACGCCGGCTTCGGCGCAGTTGCCCACCATGCCGTCGCGCGGGGCCTCGGGCCACAGGCAGCGCAGGCACGGCCAGTGGGGCAGGGGGCGATAGACCTGCACCTGGCCCTCGTACTGGTGCACGCTTGCGAACACCGCGGGCTTGAGCGCGCGCACCACGGCGTCACTCACGAGGAACTTGGCGCGGAAGTTGTCCGTGCACTCCACGACGAGGTCGAAGTTCTTCACCAGGCCATCGACGTTTTCGACGGTGGCCTTGGTCTCGTGCGTCTCGATGCGCACGTCGCTGTTCAACGCGTGCAGTCGCTCGGCCGCGACGGCAACCTTCGGCCGGCCGACGTCCGCGATGCCATAGAGCGGCTGGCGGTGCAGGTTGCTCGCCTCGATCACGTCGCCGTCCACGATGCCGATGCGTCCGATTCCAGCGGCGGCGAGGTATTGCAGCACCGGCACGCCCAGGCCGCCGGCGCCCACGACCAGCACCGAGGCTGCGGCGAGCTTCGCCTGCCCGGCACGGCCGACCTCGGGCAGCGCGATCTGCCGCGAGTAGTCGTGCTGCACCGCTGCGGCGTGCTCGTGACCATGACTCGCGAAATCGCCTGTCGCGTGAAGGTGCGCGTGCTCGTGCGCGTGGGCCGCTGCCGCGCACCGCTCGCAGTTCACCCATCCGGAGTCGCCGTCCGTGTAGTGCTCCTTCTTCCAGATGGGCACCCGGTGCTTCACTTCGTCGATGATGTAGCGGCAGGCAGCAAAGGCCTCGCCGCGGTGTGCCGAACTCACGCCCACCCAGACAGCGAGGTCGCCGATGGCGAGTGAGCCCACGCGGTGCACGCAGGCCGCGCGCGTGACGCCGAATTTCGCGACGGCCTCGGCGACGATGCGCTCGCCTTCCTTGACTGCGAGCGACTCGAAAGCCTCGTACTCCAGGCGCTCGACGGTGCGGCCCTCGTTGTGGTCGCGCACCCAGCCCTCGAAGCTCGCGTAGCCGCCCGCCGCCGGATCCTCGATCCCGGCGTGGTAACGCCCCGGCTCGAGGGGCGCGCTGCTGAACGAGAACGCCTGCATCAGCCGCCCGCGACGGGAGGAATGAACACCACGCGGTCACCCGCAGCGAGCGGCCGCGACCAGTCGGCGAACTCGTCGTTCACGGCGACGCGCAGCATGCCGCGCGGGAGGCCGAAGTCATGCCGGGTGGCCAACTCGTCGTAGAGCTCGGCGGCCGTCGCGGCGGCGGTCTCGACCGTCTCGCGGCCGGTGCCGGCCCGCTCACGCAGCACGGCGAAATACTGGATCTCGATGCGGTTCATGGCTTCGACTCCGGTCGGCCGCTGGCCTGGCTCAGGGGGCGGCGATGTCGCGCTTGCCGCCGTGCTTTTCGACGAGGCGCAGCTCGGCGATCACGATCTCGTGCGAGAGCGCCTTGCACATGTCGTACACGGTGAGCGCCGCGACCGAGGCGCCGGTGAGCGCCTCCATCTCGACGCCGGTCTTGTGGTGCACGCCCACCGTGCAGCGGATCACGGCCTCGTGGCGGTCGTTCATCTCGATCTCGAGGCGGCACTTCTCCAGCCCGAGCGGATGGCAGAACGGGATCAGCTCGTGCGTGCGCTTCGCGGCCATCGTGCCGGCGATGATCGCCGTCTGGAAGACCGGGCCCTTGCTAGTCTCGAAACCCGATTCGCTCAGGGCCTCGGCGACCGCCGGCGGAAAGCGCACGCGCGCCTCGGCCGTGGCCGTGCGGTGCGTCACCGTCTTGCCGCCCACGTCCACCATCGCGGGCTGCCGGTGTTCGTCGACGTGTGTGAATGCGCTGCTCATCCGCCGATGTAGTGCATTTCGATCTTCTGCAGGGGGTGCTCGCTCCGTCGCAGTGCCTCGCGCAACTCGCTGTAACGGTCTTCGCGGCCGGTCCACGCGGCGCGCACCAGCGAAACGAGTTCCTCGTCGGACGCGCCGCCCCGCAGCGCGCCGCGCAGGTCGGTGCCGTTCGCGGCGAACAGGCAGGTGTAGAAGACCCCCTCCGACGAAAGCCGGGCACGCGTGCAGTCGCCGCAGAACGGGGCGCTCACCGACGAGATGAAGCCGATCTCGCCCGCGCCGTCGTCGTAGCGGTAACGCTTGGCAACCTCGCCGTGATAGCTGCCGGGCAGCGGCGTCACGGGCCAGCGCGCCGCGACTTGCTGCAGGAGTTCCGCCGAGGGCACCACTTCCTCGGGGCGCCACGCGTTGCGGTTGCCGACGTCCATGTACTCGATCAGGCGCACGATCACGGGACTGCCGCGGAAGTGCTCGAGCAGCGGCAGCACGGTGTGGTCGTTGGCGCCACGCCGTACCACGGTGTTGATCTTCACCGGCCCGAGGCCGGCCTCGATGGCCGCCTCGATGCCCTCGAGCACGTCGTCGAGGCCGCCGAAGCCACCACTCATGCGCGCGAACACGTCGGGATCGAGTGAATCGAGGCTCACGGTCACGCGGCCCAGGCCGTTGGCCTTCAGTTCGGAGGCGTGCTGGGCGAGGAGCACGCCGTTGGTCGTGAGCGCGATGTCCTCGACGTCGTCGATCATCGACAACTCGCCCACCAGTTCCGCGAGGCGCGGACGCAGCAGCGGTTCGCCGCCGGTGAGCCGCAGCTTGCGCACGCCCAGGGCCACGGCGGCGCGCGCCACGCGCACGATCTCGTTGAAGCCGAGGCGCTCGCTGGTCCGCAGGAAACGGTAGCGGTCGTGGAAGGTCTCTTTCGGCATGCAGTACGGGCAACGGAAGTTGCACCGGTCCATGACCGAAATGCGGAGGTCGTGCATGGGGCGGCCGAGCTGGTCGCGCGTTCCGCCCGGGGCCGGGTGCGCCACCACGTTGCCGAGCGGTCTGCGCTCGTCGGCCATCGGCCTCACCACCTGTAGAACGGCGCCACGTATCCCGCCGCGAAGTCGGCGGGGCCCGGGGGCAGCTCGACGAAGCCGTCGGTGCCGAGCAGGGAGATGAAGTCGCCCGAGCCCCGCGTGGGCTTGGGCAGCGCCACCGTGCCCAGGTTCGGGCTGGAATCGAGCTGCACGGGGAGGAAATACCACAGTGCGGGCTTCGCACGGAAGGGCGCGCCCAGCGCGACCGGCTCCGCTGGCCGCGGCGCAAGGCCCGTGATGGCCTGCAGGCCGGGAACGACGTACCGAACCAGGCAGACGAGCGCGGACACCGGGTTGCCCGGCAGGCCGAACACCGGCTGGCCCAGGGGCCCCACGCCGAACCACAGCGGCTTGCCGGGGCGCTGCGCCACGCGGTGGAGGACCTCCTTCACGCCGAGATCGCGCAGCGTGCTTGGCACGTGGTCGAACCGGCCCATCGAGACCCCGCCGGAAAGCACCAGCGCATCGTAGGTCGCGAGGTGCTGGGCGAGGCGCTCACGCAGCACGCCGGGATCGTCGGGCAGGTGCTCTTCGGCAACGCGGTGGTAACCCCGCAGCGCGAGCGCGCCCCGCAGCGCATAGGAATTCGAGTGCCGCACCTGCCACGCTTCGATCGGCTCGCCCGGCTCGACGAGTTCGTCGCCCGTGGCCACGATCAGGATGCGGGGCTCGGCGCGCACGTTGGCACGGGGCAGTCCTGCCGAGGCAAGCACCGCGAGCTCGGGCGGTCCGAGGCGCGTGCCGCGCGCGAGCAGCATGTCACCTTCGCGGCAGTCCAGGCCGCGCGTGTGCACGTTCAGGAACGGTTCGGCCGGAAATTCCGCATCGACCTCGGCCCAGCCATCGGCAACAGTGATGCGCTCGACGGGAATGACGCAGTCGCTGCCCGGGGGCAGCACCGCGCCGGTCATCACTTCCAGGCAGCCGTCGGGCGGGCAGCCCTGAGGACGCGCTCCCGCGGCCTGGGTGCCCGCGATCCGGAACCTGCGCTGTCCCGAGCGCCACGCCTCGCTCGCGACGGCGATGCCGTCCATCGTGACGCGGTCGAAGGGAGGCTGATCGCGCTCGGCCCGCACCGATTGCGCCAGCACGCCGCCCACGAGTGCCGCAAGCGGCCGCGACTCCACCGGCAGCATCTGCGCGTGCCGGCGGATCAGGGCTTCCGCTTCGGCGGGCGTCGGCAGCGGCAACGCTTACTTCTTCTGTGCGGCGCTGTATGCCTTGAGCTCGACGCTCCAGCGGGCAGCGACCGCCTGCAATTCGTCGAGGGCAGCGTTGTGCTTCTTGGCATGCACCGACTCGATGTTCGCCTTCTGCGCCGTGTATTCGGGATTCATGTTGTCGAGCGCAGTGATCGACTCGTTCTTCTCGGACTCGAGGCAGGGCAGGTACACCTCCTGCACCGACTTCGAGTACTCCTTGACCTGGGCCTGGGCAGCCAGCATCTCTTCCTTGGTGGCCTTGCTGCCGTTCGGCAGCGTCTGCGGCGCCTGCGGGTAGACGCAGGCAGCGTGCGCGCTGGCGCCGAGGGCCAGCAGCAGGGGCAGGGCGAGCAGGGAGGCGGAACGCTTCATGGTCGGAAATCCTCAGAGGCCAACGGGCCCCGGCCGCGGCCGGGGATCTAAAAGTGGGGGGCGACTATAGCAGAGGCTCCCCCGGGAGCGGCTATGCTTGGCGCCCCCGGGGACAGCCCCCTAGACCCTGTCGGAGGCGACCCGACATGACGACTTCGGATGCACCCGTGACGTACGGGGCCAGCACGCACGGCTTACGCGGCGACTACGCCGGCATGCGGCCCGACTACACCGTGGAGCAGGATTACTCGAAATACCGGGAGCCCGACCAGGACCGCTGGCGGCGCCTGTACGCCCGGCAGATGCGCCTGGTGCCCGGCCGCGCCTGTCCCGAGTTCCTGCGCGTGGTGGACACCCTGGGCTACGAGGCGGGCATCCCCCGTTTCGGCGAGGTGAACGAGCGCCTCCGGCGTGCCACTGGCTGGGAGGTGGTGGCCGTGCCGGGGTTGCTGCCCGAGCACGTATTCTTCACGCACCTCGCGCACCGGCGCTTTCCTGTCACCGTATGGCTGCGCGAGGAGCATGAGTTCGACTACATCGTCGAGCCCGACGTGTTCCACGACTTTTTCGGCCACGTGCCGCTGCTGTTCGACCCGGTGTTCGCCGACTACATGCAGGCGTACGGCCGGGGAGGGCAGAAGGCCGAAGGGCTGCATGCGCTCGAGTACCTGGCGCGCCTGTACTGGTACACGGTGGAGTTCGGGCTCGTCCGCACCGACGGGGGGCTGCGCATCTATGGCGCGGGCATCCTCTCCTCGCCGAGCGAGGTGACGCACGCGCTCTCGAGCCCGCTGCCGCACCGCATCGGCTTCGATCTCAAGCGCGTGATGCGCACGCGCTATAAAATCGACACCTTCCAGCAGACATATTTCGTGATCGAGGATTTCGGGCAACTGTTCCGCGAGACTGCGCCCGACTTCACGCCCCTGTACGCCGAGATCGCCGGTCAGGAGCCTTACCCGGCCGACACTGTGCTGCCGCAGGACCCGTTGTACTTACCCGTCGAGGATTGACGATGAGCACGCCGATGACCGCCGCCGACCACAGCCCCGCGCCATTCAGCCTCGGGCATTTCGTTGCCGGGCGACAGGTGGCGGGAGCGTCCGGCCGCGAGGGCCCGGTGTACAACCCGGCCACCGGCGCATTGCGTGGCCACGTGGCGTTCGCCACTGCGGAGGAGACCCGCGCTGCCATCGCTGCCGCCGAAGCCGCACTGCCCGGTTGGGCGAGCGTCACCCCATTGCAGCGGGCCCGGATCCTGTTCAGGTTCAAGGCGCTGCTCGAGAGCCACGCCGACGAGATCGCGCTCACGCTCACCTCCGAGCACGGCAAGGTGCTCTCGGACGCGCGGGGCGAGATCACCCGTGGCATGGAAGTCGTGGAGTTCGCCTGCGGCATCCCGCAGCTGCTCAAGAGCGAGTTCACCGAGAACGTGGGCACGGGCGTCGACAGCTGGTCGATGCGCCAGCCCGTGGGCGTGTGCGCCGGCATCACGCCGTTCAACTTCCCCGCGATGGTGCCCATGTGGATGTTCCCGGTGGCGATCGCGTGCGGGAACACCTTCGTGCTGAAGCCGTCGGAGAAGGACCCAAGCGTGCCGTTGCGCCTCGCCGAGCTGCTGAAGGAAGCCGGCTTGCCGGACGGCGTGTTCAACGTCGTGAACGGTGACCGTGAGGCGGTCGATACGCTGCTTACCGATCCGAGGGTTGCGGCGGTGAGCTTCGTTGGCTCGACGCCGGTGGCCGAGTACATCTATCGAACCGCTTCTGCTTCGGGTAAGCGCGTGCAGGCCTTGGGTGGCGCCAAGAACCACATGGTCGTGATGCCCGATGCGGACACGCGCAACGCCGCAAGCGCGCTCGTGGGCGCGGCGTACGGTTCGGCGGGCGAGCGTTGCATGGCCATTTCCGTGGCCGTGGCCGTGGGCGATGCCGGCGACCGCCTGATCGAGGCCGTGAAGCAGCAACTCACCGAACTCAAGGTGGCGCCCGGTACCGTCGACAAGGCCGACATGGGGCCGCTGGTGACCCGCGAGCACCTCGAGCGAGTGCGCGGCTACGTGGACCTCGGCGTGCAGGAAGGCGCGAGCCTCGTGGTGGATGGCCGCGATCTGCGGGTCAAAGGGGCGGAGCAGGGCTACTACCTCGGGCCGTGCCTGTTCGACCACGTGACGCCCGGGATGCGCATCTATCGCGAAGAGATCTTCGGGCCGGTGCTGGTGGTGGTTCGCGTGCCCGATCTCGAGAGCGCGCTCGATCTCGTCAACGCGCACGAATTCGGCAATGGCACGGCGATCTTCACCGCGAGCGGCGAGGCGGCGCGCTCGTTCACGCAACGCGTGCAGTGCGGGATGGTGGGCGTGAACGTGCCGATTCCCGTGCCGATGGCGTTCCACTCGTTCGGCGGCTGGAAGCGCTCGCTGTTCGGGCCGCTGCACGTGCACGGACCCGACGGCGTGCGGTTCTACACTCGGCTGAAGACTGTCACGTCGCGATGGCCCACGTCGGCTCGCGAGGGCGCGCAGTTCGTGATGCCGACGATGAAGTGATTGGCGGCGGTGTTCGTTCCGCCGCTGCTGTAAACTTCGACTTCCTCGCGCGGCCGTAGCTCAGTTGGATAGAGCATCAGGCTTCGAACCTGAGGGTCGGGGGTTCGAATCCCTCCGGCCGCGCCAATGAAACGAAAAGGCCCCTCCAGCTGGAGGGGCCTTTTCGTTTCATCGACTCGAGCCGATGGGACGTCAGGAACCCCCGACGTCGTCGGGTGGTTCGACAACCTCGCGTGAGCGAGGTTGGACGTTGCCGATTCGCGGCAGCAGAGCGCATCGGCAACGGCCCCAGCGGGGCGCCCGGGAGCGGAGCGGGGGCGCACTCCCTCCGGCCGCGCCAATACAAAGCGGACATCGGCCGACTTCCGGAACCGGCCGAGGCTGTGTGAGAACCTCGCGCTGAAGCCTACCATTTCCGCGTGTTCCCGCTCGAGGCCGGACCATGAGCCGGTTCATTGCCGAAGCCGACCGATCCCAAGGCACGCTGCTTCCCGAGAGCATCGACGAGTACGTCTCGGAGGAGAATCCGGTGCGGGTGATCGAGGCGTTTGTCGACGCACTCGATCTGGCCGGTCTCGGCTTCGCCGGTGTCGGGCCGAAGGCGACGGGCCGCCCGGCCTATCATCCGGCGACGATGCTCAAGATCTACCTGTACGGGTACTTGAACCGCATCCAGTCGACGCGACGGCTCGAGCAGGAAGCTCGGCGCAACCTCGAGCTGATGTGGCTGGTCGGGCGCCTGGCGCCGGACTTCAAGACCCTTGCCGACCAGCTGTTCACCGAGTCGACGGTGGCGATCGACGGTAGCAAGTTCAAGGCGGTGAACCACCGCGACCGCAACTTCACCAGCGGCAAGATGAAGACGCGGATGGCGCTGATCGAGGAGAGCATCGCCGAGTACCTGATGCACCTCGATCGCATGGATCGCAAGGAGACGCCGCACAACCCGCGCAAGGCGGCGCGGCTGCAGGATCGGATCGCGACGCTGAAGGAGGAGATGGCTCGGCTGAAGGGGTTGAAGCGGCGGATGGAGGCATCGCCCGACGGCCAGGTGTCGCTGACCGACCCCGATGCGCGCTCGCGCGCTCGATGGCGAGCCAGGGCAAGGGCACCGGGATCGTCGGCTACAACGTGCAGACGGCCGTTGAAGCGAAGCACCACCTGATCGTGGCGCACGAGGTCACCAACGTGGGCTCGGACCGAGCGCATCTGGTGAAGATGGCCGAGGCGGCACGCGAGGCGCTTGGCAGGGATGACCTGACGGCGATCGCCGATCGTGGCTACTACAGCAGCGAGCAGCTGAAGGCCTGCGAGGACGCGGGCATCGCGCCGGTGGTGCCAAAGCCGATCACCTCGAACAGTGCGGCCGGCGGTCGCTACGAGAAATGGGACTTCACGTACTTGCCGAAGCGCGATGCCTATCGGTGTCCGGCCGGCGAGTATGCGATCCACCGGTTCGCGAGCGAGATGAACGGCCTGATGATCCACAAGTACTGGTCGTCGGCCTGTCCGCGCTGCGCACTGCGATCGAAGTGCACCACCAGCGACTACCGGCGCTTGACGCGTTGGGAACACGAGGCGGTGCTCGAGCGAATGCAGGCGCGCCTCGAGCACGACCCGACGCTGATGACCGTACGCAGACGAACGGTGGAGCATCCGTTCGGGACGATCAAAGCCTGGATGGGCGCCACCCACTTCTTGTGCCGGCGACTACCGAGGGTGAGCGCCGAAATGAGCTTGCACGTCCTGGCGTACAACCTGAAGCGAGTGATGAAGATCATGGGAACCGGGCCGCTGATCGAGGCGCTGCGCGCCTGATCGCGCCCGGCTTATCATCGGATCGGACGGAAACGGGCCCGCTGGCTGACTAGACCATCGCTGCCGCGATGAGTTATCACACAGCCTCGGCCAGCAGCGGACCTTCCCGAAACACACGAAATGGGCTGTCTGTGCATCCTCCCGCTCACATAACCTAACGTGCCGCAATGGGAAGAGCATTGTCGAAAGATCCATGCTCGCGCCGTCGACTTGCTGCAGGGGCGCGCTGG
>JAGVUU010000091.1 GCA_019136105.1 Gammaproteobacteria bacterium | reverse complement strand
GCCGAGGAAGTGAAGCGCCTGCAGTCGGTGCCGCGCTCGCCGTTCGTCGCGCGTCGCATCGACCGGGTCGGCCGGCTCATCGCCATGGTCCAGGACCCCGAGTGGCAGCTCCCGGAGCCTGAGCGTTCGCGAGTGGTCGAGGGTTTGGCCTATGTCGCCGACGCCCAGGACCTGGTGCCGGACAATACGCCGCTGCTGGGTCTCGTCGACGACGCCATCATGCTCGAACTCGTGCTGCGCGAACTGAAGCACGAACTCGACGGCTACGAGGAATTCGACGCCTACCGGCGCGACCAGGCCCCGCATCGCGACAAGCCCGGCGTGCATCGGCACGTGTCGCGCGAGGACTGGCTGGATTCGAAACGGCGGGCGCTGCACGACCGGATCCGCGAACGACGCGAGCGTGACCTCGCCCGCGACGGCGGGGCACTGCAGCTGATCACGCGTTTCTAGAAGCGCCCGGGCGGCAACCTGCGCTGCGGCGCGGATTCTGCTGGATCAGGCCACGGCATCCCTGCGCCGGGCGGCCAGGGCGAATCCGAGCAGTCCGCCCGCCAGTAGCGCCAGCGTGCCGGGTTCCGGCACGCTCGCGCGGAACGCCGTAACGAGGCCACGATCGTCGTAACCGCTGCCGAAGTCGTGCCACCGGCTGAACGGCGACTTCACGCCGTACGGCAGGCTACCCGGCCCGAGGGCTGCGAAGAACGGGCCCGCGTGGCCCGCTGTCGCCCCGTTCACCCGGATGTCGAGCAACAGGTTGCCGAGGCGCGGATCGAACAGGAACGGGTCACCGCTGATGGCGAACTCGGTCCCACTCACCGTGAAGCCGCCCCCGAAGGCGGCAAAGCGCCGGGCGCCGCCGCCGACGTTCTCGTCAAACGGCCGTCCACTGATCTCGTTGACTCCCAGGCTGGTCACTGACAGGTAGATCTCGATGGTGCCAGCGAGGATCGCGGCGCCGGTGTTGCTGCTGGGAAAGAACACGATCTGGCTGATGGCCATCGGGCCGCCGAATACTCCGGCGTCGTATACCTGCTGGTAGCGCGTGCTCGCGTAGCCGTAGGAGCCCGGCAACGTGGCAAACGGAAACCCGTTCTCGGTCTGGCCGTAGATGGCAGGCGATCCGACCAGTACTTCCTGCATGACTGCATGCGACGGCATGCAGAACAGGCCGAGCAACGTCCAAACCGACAGCCAACGCGCGACTCGTTTCATACCAACCTTCCGCGGAACCTGACGCCCACCGGGCAAGACCCGGCCAAGGCGCTTAGCCGGCACGGCTACCCGCGGATGGTAGGCGAAGTGCGGGCGCAGATCTTGTGCTCTGTCTCTCAGTTTTCCGCCCGCACGGCCGGCGCCGACCCGGTCAACTGCTCAGATGCTGATTGACTTGGGCACGTCCGGCGTGGCTCCCTCGAACACGTTCTGGCCGTTTCGCGGCGACCGGCCAAGGCCCGGGCACGTCGGCAACCTCTCCAGGACGGGAGGATGTCCCTCCGGGAGGACCCACCGCCGCTGATGCGAATCGATCGGCGGGTGCCCATCCGGCAGGCGGTCCGCCCGCGTGAGCACGCCAGACTGGCCGACACCGGCACCGAACTGCGCCCGCTCCCGGTCTCCATGGCTGCCACATCCGACGATTACCGTCGCCGTAGCCAGAGCCAACAGCACTGTCGAGACACGCCGCATGGTCATTCCTCCTTCGCCTGGGCCACGCCCGTCGAGTCCGGTTCTTCGACCGTCTGATCCGAAATCGCCGGTCCGGGCTGTTCGGATTCGGGCAGCGGTCACGGCCGCCCGGCTCCATGAACCCGAACCTCGGCACATTCGATGCGCCCCTGCCGGACGGTCGCGACGACGTCGGCCACGGAACTCGGCGCCGTCATCGCGAAAAGCGTGCGCCGGTCGTCCCCGCCGAGCATGCAGGCGAAGGACGGCTGCGAAGTCTCGACCGTCGCCATGATCTCGCCGCCCGGCGCCACGAGTACGCATTCCGGCGCGATGGCATTGGCGATCCAGACGTGGCCGTTCGCGTCGAGACAGATGCCGTCCGGGGCCCGCATGCCGAGCGTGGCCCAGACGCGCCGGTTGGAAAGCGCACCGTCGGGGCCGATGTCGAATGCCGTGAGCCGCATCGCCAGCGTCTCCGCGACGATCAGCGTCCTGCCATCCGGCGTGATCACCATGCCGTTGGGAAAGTGCAGGTCCATGGCGGCCATGTGCACGCTCCCGTCCGCAGCGACGCGCGCCAGTCGCGCTGTCGGGTGGTCCGCAATCACGCTTTCGACGCCTCGAGTCTTGAGCGCTTCGTCGAGCGGGAAACCGAAGTTGCCCACGTACGCGCGTCCATGCGCGTCCACCACCATGTCGTTCGCGTGGTAGCTGGCGACGTCCGCGAGGTCTGCATGCAGGTGCACGCCGTCCGGATCGACGCGCAGGACCCGCCGGCGGTGCATGGCGACGACGAGCAGCCGACCGTCCGGCAGCCATCCGAGACCGGAGGGCTGGTCGTCGATCTCGAGTTCCGTCCGCGTCACGCCATTCGAATCGATGCTCTTCACGGCGTGGTCGTAGAAGTCACTGAACCACAGCCGGCCGTCGCGCCAGCGCGGGCCCTCGCCGAAATGCAACCCCTCCGTCAGGACTCCCGCCTTCGTCATGCTTCCCCCTGCTGCGTCATCGGTCGGCGTCGAAGTTACCCGCGGCGGCGGCGCGAGACAACCGGACGCAGCGTGACACTGTGGCGGCGCATAATTCGCGCCAGGAACACCTGCGTAGGACCATTGCAATGACGATCGAACTCGAACGCCGCGAACACCTGCTGCTGATGGGCGTACGCCGCCCGCAGAAGATGAATGCCCTGAGCCGCGAGATGTACCGGTCGCTGGCAAGAGCGTTTCACCAGCTCGAGCACGACCCCGACCTGTGGGTCGGCGTGATCTGGGCCGAGGGTCCGCATTTCACGTCGGGCGTCGACCTCAACGATTGGGCCGCAGCGTTCGCGTCGGGAACGCCGTTCCCGGTCGGCGATGGCGAGATCGACCCGTTTTCGATCACCGGTCCGCGCCTGTCGAAGCCGCTGGTGATCGCGGTGCAGGGGCGCTGCTACACGTGGGGCTGGGAACTGCTGCTCAACACCGACCTGCGCGTCGCCGCCCGCGACACGCGCTTTGCCATGCTCGAGGTGCGGCGCGGTTTCTATGCCTGCGGCGGCGCCACCCTCCGGCTGCAGCGCGAGATCGGCTGGGCCAACGCGCAGCGCTACCTGCTCACGGGCGACGAACTCGGCGCAGAGGAAGCTCACCGCCTTGGCCTCGTGCAGGAACTGTGCGAACCGGGCGCGCAACTCGATGCCGCGCTGGCGCTCGCGCAGCGCATCGCCAAGGCCGCGCCGCTCGGGGTGCAAGGCAGCCTGCGCTCTTCCCGCCTCTGCATGCTCGAGGGTGAAGCGGCCGCCGTCGGCCCGATGTTCGCCGGCATGGCCGACGTGATGCGCAGCGAGGACGCCGCCGAAGGCGT
>JAGVUU010000149.1 GCA_019136105.1 Gammaproteobacteria bacterium | reverse complement strand
CTCGGCACCATCGTGCGCGCCAAGGATTCGACCTACGGGCAGGGGGAGTTCATCTACCTGCTCGGGGTCGCCTCCACCGTCGTCGGCTCCGTCGTGAAGTGGAACGCCACCACGTACCAGACCGCCCTGCTCACCGTCGCGAACGGCAAGAACAAGGGCGTTCCGGTCGCGGTCGCCATGAGCGCCAACGTCGCCTCGCAGTATGGCTGGTATCAGATCAGCGGCAACGCCGTCGTGAAGAAGACGAGCGTTGCCGTCACCCCGCAGGTGCCGATCTTCATCTCGGCCACCGACGGGCGGATCAAGGTGCTGGCCTCCGCCGGGCAGCAGATCCTCGGCGCGCAGACGGCGAACCTCGCCACCATCGTCACCACGACTTCCACGGTCGTCGTGACGATCAACCGGCCGTTCTCGCAAGGGCAAGTAACCTGACCGGCGGGCTTTTCGCGCCCCTTCTTCGGAGGGGGCGTCATAAAGCCCATCGAAAGGACCGGCCGAGTGTGGATTCTTCCTTCGCGGGGCCGCCCGCACAACGCGCAGCGCTTCTTCGACGCCTATGCCGCGACCGGCGGGACGACCGGCGGCGTGCTCGCCGTCGATGAGGACGATCCCGAACTCTGGAAATACCAGAACCGCGTGACGCTCCCGCCCGGCTGGGCGCTGGAGGTTTACCCGCGCATGTGGATGGCGCCGAAGGTGAACGCCGTCTTCGACGCGCACCCCGACGAGCCCTGGTATGGGATGGTGGACGACGACGCCGTGCCGACCACGCCAGAGTGGGATCGCCGGCTGGTGGAAGCGGCCGGCACCGCCGGCATCGCGCATTGCTGGAACGGGATCGGGAACGAAACGCTCGCCTCCCAGTTCGTGATGGGCGGCGACCTTGCGCGGCGCCTGGGCTGGGTGCTGCTTCGCGGCTGCAATCGGCTGTGGTGCGACAACGCGGTGACCGACGTTGGCCGGAAGCTCGGCTGCATCACCTACCTGCCGGACGTGCGGCTGGAGCAATGGCACTTTTCCAACGGCAAGGCGCCGATGGACAAGATCTACGAGAAGCCCGAGGCGGCGAACGACCGCGCGGTGTACGAGGCATGGCGCGCGGGCTTCATGAACGACCCGGTGACCTTCGTCTGCCTCAAGGCAGGCACGCTCTACGGCCCGCAATACGTGAACATCCTCGCGGACATGGTGCGCCGGAACCTGCCGGCGGGCTACCCGGGGCGCTTCGTGTGCATCACCGACGACCCCGAGGGGCTTGACCCCGCCATCGACGTGATCGCGCTCCCGCCAGATCTGGAGCGCTGGTGGGGCAAGCTCTGGATGTTCAAGCGGGGCCTCTTCCCCGACGGCACGCGGATGGCGTTCATGGATCTCGACACCGTGATCGTGGGCGGGCTCTCGGAAATCCTCGCCTACAAGGGCCAGTTCGCCACGCTACGCGACTTCGGCGGCGGGAACATGCTCGGGCCGGCCGTGATCCTCTGGGAAGCCGGCGAGTTCGCCGCCTCGATCTGGGAGGAGTGGGACGCGCAGGGCCGGCCCCGGCATCCGCGCGGCGACCAATGGTGGATGACCAACCTCCAGCAGGGCCGCTTCCCGAAGATGATCGACAAGCTCCAGGACGTGTTCCCGGGCGCGTTCGTGTCGTTCAAGTACGACTGCGCGCCGATGTTCCCGAAGGGCGCGAAGGTGGTCTGCTTCCACGGCGAGCCGCGCCCGCACAACTGCCGCGAGGAGTGGGTGCAGGCGTGCTGGAAGGTGGGTGGCGGCACGGCGGCCGAGATGGAGGCGGTGTGCAACACCCAGACGGAGAAGATCGCCGCGAACGTGCGCTCCTGCCTCGCCCGCGGGCTTCCCGAGGCGGGCTTCGTTGCGCCCCACGGCGGCCAAGCGGTGATCGTGGGCGGCGGGCCGTCGCTCGCCGGATCGCTCAACGAATTGCGCTGGCGGGCGCGCAACGGCCAGACGATCTTCGCCTGCAACGGCGCGGCGAAATACCTCATCGAGCACGGCATCACGCCGCAGCACGCCGTGATTCTCGACGCGCGGCCGGAGAACGTGGCGTTCGTGACACCCATTCACACCTTCCTCGCCTCGCATTGCGACCCGTCGCTATTCGACGCCGCCCGGTCGGTCGCGGTCTATCACGCCAATACCTCGGGACTCGCCGAGGGGCTGGAGGGGCGCGAGGCGATGCTGATTTCCACGGGCTCCACGGTCGGGCTGGTCGCGGTCGGGATCGCGCACGTTCGCGGCTTCCGCACCTTCCACCTCTACGGCATGGACTCGTCCTACAAGGACGAGCATCACGCCTACCCGCAGCAGCTTAACGACGCCGACGCCGTGATCGAGGTCACGGCGGCCGGGCGCCGGTTCAAGTGCGCGCCGTGGATGCTCCTCCAGGCGCAGCAGTTCCAGTCGCTCGCCGGGCAACTGGCGAATGAGGGTTGCACGATCACCGTGGCGGGGGACGGACTCCTGCCGCACATTGCCCGCGAAATCGGGCGCCAATACGCGGAGGCTTGTTGATGCAAAGCGAACCCGGCGTCACGGCGAAATTCCACTACCAACACGTCCTTCACGCGGTGAAGTCGCGCGAGGCGGGCCGGCCCATCTACGAGGATCGCGTCTACGTCGAAATCCTCGTGGCCGGCATGAGCAAGCAGACGGTAAACCGGCCGGCGAACGACCGCGACCGCGAGCGCTTTCACCACGAATGGGCCGCCTTCGAGCGCGGCGAGGAGGCGAGGCGCGTGGGCACGCCGCTCGCGCAATGGCCGAGGCTCGCGGGCCAGCCGGCGATGGTCGCCATGCTGGAGTCGCAGGCGATCTTCACCGTGGAGGACGTGGCGGGGCTCCCGGACGGGCGCGTGGGCGCGCTCGGCATGGGCGGCTACAAGCTGCGCGACGAGGCGAAGGGCTTCATCGTGGGCGCGGCAGACAACGCGCGCGCGGACGAGGCCGAGGCGATGCGCGCCGAGAATGCCGACCTGAAGGCGAGGCTCGCGGCGCTGGAGGCGAAGATGGCCGAGGAGCCGGCGCGCAGGAAGCCCGGGCCGAAGCCGAAGAAGGCGCCGGCGTGAGCCTGCTAACCATCTGCCAGAACACGGTCGACGCGCTGGGATTCGGCGCGCGCCCGGCGTCCATCGTGGGCAACACCGATGCGCTCGCCCGCCAGATGCTCGCCACGCTCAACATGGCGATTCCGCGCCTGTGCGGTCGCCACAACTGGCAGGCGCTGGTGAAGCTGCACTCGGTCACGACCGCGAACGGGACGGAATCCTACGCGCTCCCCGCCGACCTCGGGCACTACATCACCGAGACCTTCTGGGATGTGACGAACTACTGGCCGATGGCGGGCTCGATGGACCCGCAGACCTGGCAGACGCTCAAGCGCGGGCTGGTCGCCTCCTCGATCCGCAAGCGCTTCCGCGTCTACGCGAACCTGCTCTACATCTACCCCACGCCCACGGCGACGGAATCGCTCGTGGCCGAATACATCTCCTCCAAGCCCGTGCTGGACAACGACGGG
>JAGVUU010000298.1 GCA_019136105.1 Gammaproteobacteria bacterium | reverse complement strand
GCGCAACGACGGCAAGCTGCTGTGGCAGGACCAGATTCCGCCGCGCAGCCACCTCCTCGGCTACGTGAACGCCGACCACTGGTCGATCGCGGTGCCGGTGCTCAAGGAACAGCCCATGGCGTCGCTCCTGTTTCGCGATACCGCGCCTCGCACGGCGCTCGCCGAGGCCGCCATCGAAGTGGTGGCGGCGACGCTGGCCGGCGCCGGCGGAGCCAACCAGTGAAGACACTCTCCGAACACGCCTGCTTCGGCGGCACCCAGCGATTCCTTTCGCACGACTCGCGTGAATGCGTGTCCGAGATGCGCTTCGCGGTGTACGAGCCGCCGCAGGCGAAGCACGGCCGCGTGCCGGTGCTCTACTACCTCGCCGGGCTCACGTGCACCGAAGAGACGTTCATGACCAAGGCCGGCGCGCAGCGCACCGCCGCCGAGCTCGGCCTGATGCTGGTGGCACCCGACACGAGTCCGCGCGTTCGCCTGCCGGGCGACGACGCGAGCTGGGACTTCGGCGTTGCGGCGGGCTTCTACGTGGATGCAACGCAGGCACCGTGGTCGGCGCACTACCGCATGTACAGCTACGTCACGCGCGAGCTGCCGGAAGTGATCGCCGCCGCGTTCCCGGCGGACAGGTCACGCCAGGGGATCTTCGGCCACTCGATGGGTGGGCACGGTGCGTTGGTCTGCGCGCTGCGCAATCCGGACCGCTATCGCTCGCTGTCTGCGTTCGCGCCGATCGCGGCACCGATGCAATGCCCGTGGGGGCGCAAGGCGTTCAGCGGCTACTTGGGCGCCGACGAAACGACGTGGCTCGACTACGACGCGAGCGCGCTCGTGGCGCAGCGGCCGTTCCACGCGCCGATCCTCGTGGACCAGGGCACGGCCGATAAATTCCTCGCCGAGCAGTTGAACCCCGAAGTCTTCGCCGACGCGTGCCGCCGCTCGGGCCAGCCGTTCGAGCTGCGCATGCACGCCGGCTACGACCACGGCTATTACTTCATCCAGACCTTCATGGAAGAGCACCTGCGCTGGCACGCGCGGCGGCTCGGGGCCGTCTGACGACGGCGCCGCCGGCAGGCGTCAGAATCGCGAGCCGGGCTGCTTCAGGAACTCGATCTCCTCGGGCGTGGATGCGCGCCCGAGAATCTCGTTGCGATGCGGATACCGTCCGAACCGGTCGATGATGGCCTTGTGCTTGAGTTCGAAATCGTAGTTGCCGGCGGGCGCGAACTCACGATAGAGCGCCTCCGCCACCTCGTGGATCTGCCGCGACTCGCTGTGCATGTAGGGCAACAGCAGGAAGCTTCTCTCCGTCGGATCGAGTGACGCCAACGCACCGGTCGCCACCGCCTCCTGGGCGAGCGCCAATGCCATGGGATCCTGCGAGAAAGCCTGCGGCGTGTTGCGGTACACGTTGCGCGAGAACTGATCGAGCACGATGACTTCGGCCAGGCGACCCCGAGCCGTCACTCGCCACTCGTACAGTTCGCTCGCGGCCGCTGCCTGCATCAGGTCGAGGAAGCGCCCGCGAACCAGTTCGTCGAAGCCAACCCCTGCCGACCACCAGAGTTTCGGATCGATTTCCCGGAACCAGAACGACAGGACTTCTTCGTGCATCGGGCGTCCCGTCGGTCAGGACGCCGAACACTGCAGCAGCACCGTCCGCTCCAGCCCCGCATAGCGATGGCGCAACGCCTCGCGGTAGGTGGGGTCGGCCATCATCGCCAGGAAATGCCGGCGCGACGGGTAGCGCACCACCAGCACCTCGTCCCAATCGGTCTCGGGCTGCCCGGCGGCACCGATGAACACCTGCTGCACCGGCCCCTGGAACACGACCTGCGCCTGGCTCACGGCCCCCACCGTCACGGTGAAGGCCTTCTTGTAGCGGCCGTACGCCTCGCGGCCCGAACACGGGGCTTCGTCGCCGTCGTCGTACCGGGCCTGCGCCCGGAACTTGAGCAGGTTGACCATGGTGATGGGCCGCTCGTCGGGCACGTCGCGCAGGGCGCGCACCTGGTCGGCCGTGGGATCGATGCTGCGATCGACGAACATGGCATTCACTCCTTCTTTACGACGACGGCACCCTCACGCGCCGTCAATTTACCGAACAGGTCCGACAGCCGCCGCGTCATCGCGCCCGGCTGCCCGTCGCCGATCACGCGCCCGTCCACGCGCGTCACTGCCGCAAGTTCGCCCATCGTTCCCGAGCAGAACATCTCGTCGGCGCGGTAGGCCTCGGTGAGCGACAGGTCGCGCACTTCGCAAGGGATCGCATTGTCGCGGCAGATCTCGAGCACCGCCGCGCGCGTGATGCCTTCGGGGCACGCCACCACGCGCGGCGTGAGCACGCGGCCGCGATCCACGACGAACACGTGCGTGGCATTCGTCTCGGCAATGAAGCCGCGCGTGTCGAGCATCAGCGCGTCGTCGGCGCCCGCCACGTTGGCCTCGATCTTCGCGAGGATCGACTGGATCAGGTTGTTGTGGTGGATCTTCGGATCGAGACAGTCCGGCGGGAACCGCCGCACGCTCGCCGTCACCAGCGCGAGCCCCTCGGTCGCGTACACCGGCGGCTTGTGCTCGGCCAGCACGACCAGCGTCGAGCCCGACTGGTTGAGCCGCGGATCCATGCCCGAGGTGACCTTCACGCCTCGCGTGAGCGTCAGGCGGATGTGCACCCCGTCGAACATGCCGTTCGCCTCGAGCGTACGGCGGATCTCCGCCACGATCGCCTCGCGTGCCGGGATGTGGGCGAACGCCAGCGCCTTGGCCGAACTCACCAGCCGGTCGAGGTGCTGATCGAGGCGGAAGATGCGTCCCTGGTAGAGCCGCAGCCCTTCCCACACGGCGTCGCCGCCCTGCACCACCGAGTCGAACGGACTCACGCCCGCCTCGTCGCGGTGCGCGAGCTTGCCGTTCACGTTGACGATCAGGTCGCGATTGCGGGGATCGAACTTCTGCAGCACGCGCGATTCCTCCCGATGACGTCAGGCACGCAGGCGATGTGCGTGCAGATGCTCGTACAGCGGCCGGCACTGCGCCTCGAGTTCGGCCAGCCGACCGTGCAACTGCGGAATCTCGACGGCCTCCGCAGGCTCGAACCCGGTCGAACGCTCCACCCGGTCGTACCAGTGCTTCGCCCACACGCCATCGGTCGCGCGCCGTCCGGCGGGCCACGACAGCATGCGTTCGCTGAACGGGATGCCGAGCGCGGCGCACAGGGCGCGCAGCGTCGGCCCGGGGGCGGCCAGCAGCTCGGCCGCATCGACCACGGGCGGAACATGGCCGGTGGTGCGTCGCACGAAGTCGAAGATCTCCACCTGCTGCGGCAACCCTGTCGCCTCGAGCTCGAAGTTCCCGAGCTTCTCGCCGAGCGAGGCCAGCATCGGTGCCGGATCGCGGACCAGGAACGCGTGGGTCACCGACCCCAGCCACTCGCGGCCCATGTGCGGCAGCAGGTGATGCGACATCTGCTTCTGGTAGAAGATCGCCTTGCCCGGCGGCAACGGCGCCAGCAGCGATTCGACGACGCGCCGCCAGT
>JAGVUU010000011.1 GCA_019136105.1 Gammaproteobacteria bacterium | reverse complement strand
AGGCGACCGGCGGGATCAGCAGGCCGAGCGCCAGCGAGATCGCGAACATGATCACCAGCGGGCGCTTCATGTCCTCGAGCTTGCCCTTCTTCCACATGGCGTGCATGCCGACCGCCATCAGGAACACCAGCGGCAGCGTCGGGATCAGGAACACCACGTTGAAGTACGGCGGGCCCACCGAGATCTTGCCCATGTTGAGCGCGTCGAGGAACAGCGGGTACAGCGTGCCGATCAGGATCAGGATCGTGGTGACCAGCAGCAGCGCGTTGTTCGCCAGCAGGAACGACTCGCGGGACGTGGTCTCGAAGCCGCCCTTGGCGCGCAGCTCGGGGCCGCGCCAGGCGTAGAGCGCCAGCGAGCCGCCCACGCAGGCGCCGAGGAAGCCCAGGATGAACATGCCGCGGCCCGGGTCGCTCGCAAATGCGTGCACCGAAACGAGCACGCCGGAGCGCACCAGGAACGTGCCGAGCAGGCTGAGCGAGAAGGCGATGATGGCGAGCAGCAGCGTCCAGCTCTTGAACAGGCCGCGCTTCTCGGTGACCGCGAGCGAGTGGATCAGCGCAGTGCCGACGAGCCACGGCATGAAAGAGGCATTCTCGACCGGATCCCAGAACCACCAGCCGCCCCAGCCGAGCTCGTAGTACGCCCACCAGCTGCCGAGCTCGATTCCGACGGTGAGGAACATCCACGCAAGCGTGGTCCACGGCCTCGTCCAGCGCGCCCACTTCTCGTCGAGCTTGCCCTCGAGCAGCGCGGCCACTGCGAACGCAAACGCCACCGCGAAACAGACGTAACCGATGTAGAGCATCGGTGGGTGGATGGCCAGCGCCGGGTCTTGCAGCAGCGGATTCAGGTCACGGCCGTCGGCCGCGGCCGGCACGAGCCGCTCGAACGGGCTCGAGGTGAGGAGGATGAACAGCTGGAAGCCGATGCTCACGAATCCGAGCACGCCGAGCACGCGCGCCGCGTAGGTCTCGGGCAGGTCGCGGCTCCAGATGCCGACGGCCACCGACCACGTGGACAGCGCCAGCGCCCACAGCAGCAGCGAGCCCTCGTGCGCACCCCACACCGCCGTGAAGCGGTAGAACGTGGGCAACTCGGAGTTCGAGTTGTTCGCCACGTACAGCACCGAGAAGTCGTTCTTGTAGAACGCCCAGCTCAGCACCGCGAACGACAGCGCGATGAACACCCACTGGCCGGCGACTGCCGGCCGCGCGGCCGCCATCCAGCGCCGGTTGCCGTAGTGCGCGCCGGCCAGGCCGAAGAAGGCCTGGGCCGCGGCGAGCAGGCACGAAATGATGAGAGCGAAAAGCCCCAGCTCAACGACCATGCGATCCTCCCCTGCCCGCGGGCAGTGCTCAGGTACCCGCGCCCTGGTTCGACGCCTGTGCGGCGTCCATGTGCGGCTTGAGGCTGTCCTTCACCTCGGGCGGCATGTAGTTCTCGTCGTGCTTGGCGAGGACTTCCTCGGCGATGAACACGCCGTCGTCACGCATCTTGCCGCGCGCGATGATGCCCTGGCCCTCGCGGAACAGGTCGGGCAGGATGCCGGTGTAGCTCACGCCGACGGTGTTGGCGAAATCGGTGAGCGTGAAGCGCACCTCGAGGCTGCCGACCTCGCGTTGCACGCTGCCGTTCTCGACCAGGCCGCCCACGCGGATGCTGCGCGCCTCGGGCGCTTCGCCGGCGTGGATCTGCGTGGGGCTGTAGTAGTACAGCAGGTTCTTGTTGAACGCCTGCAGCGCGAAAGCGGTCGCGATGCCGACACCGACGAGGATTGCGGCCACGGTGGCCATTCGCTTCTGACGAGGGGTCATCGGGGTTCTCCTTACGCTTGATCGGCACTGCGCCGCTGGGCGCTCAACAGCTGCTCGGCCTCGCTGCGCCGCGCGGCCCACCAGTTCCACACCAGCACCAGGGCGGTGAGGCCATACCCGGACCAGACATAGCCCGCGTAGCCGCCCATCCTCAGGAATTCCTGGAAGTCCATGGTCAGGTACTCTCCTTCAGCCACTTCGCGTTGCGCTCACGGCGCAGGATCTCGCCGCGCAGGCGGCGCGAGATGGCCCAGCCGAAGTACAGCTGGAAGCCGAGCATCATGATGAACAGCGGGTAGAGCATCTCGATCGCGATCGACGGCTTGTCGAGCTTCGTGACGCTCGCCGGCTGGTGCAGCGTGGTCCACCACTCCACCGAGTAGTGGATGATCGGCACGTTGATCACGCCCACGATCGCGAGCACCGCGCTCGCCCGGTCGGCGCGCTGAGGGTCGTCGAACGACGAGCGCAGCGCCATGTAGCCGAGGTACAGGAACAGGAGGATCAGCTCGGAAGTGAGCCGCGCGTCCCACACCCACCAGGTGCCCCACATCGGCTTGCCCCAGATCGAGCCCGTGGCGAGCGCCAGGAACGTGAACGAGGCGCCGATCGGCGCGCAGGACGCCGCGGCCGCGTGGGCCAGCTTGATGCGCCAGATCATGCCGATGCCGGCGGCGACGGCCATGACCACGTAGGTGAACATGGACATCCAGGCGCTCGGCGCGTGCACATAGAGGAGACGGAACGCGTCGCCCTGCTGGTAGTCGCGGGGCGCCCAGGCGAGGCCCCACCACGTGGCAAGCAGGATCAGGGCCAGGGCCGGCCAGCCGAACCACGGGGCCATCTTGCCGAGCAGGCGGTACGCGTGCGGCGGCGAGCCGAGCTTATGCAACCAGAGCCACATAGGGTTCCTTCGATTCCTCTCGTTAACTCTCGACGCTGATGCGGATGGCCGCCGACATGGCGACCGGCCCGAGGCTCAGCGTCAGGAAGAAGATGGCCGCCAGCAGCTGCAGCGGGCCGGACGGGGAGTCGCCGTCCATGACCATGCCCACGGCCCGCGAGCCGAAAATGAGGAGCGGCATGGCGAGGGGCAGCACCAGCAGCGATAGCAGCACGCTACCGCGGCGCACGCCCACCGTCAGGGCCGCGCCGATGCCGCCGAGGACGCTCAGGGTGGCCGTGCCGAGCAGCAGCGACAGCACGAGGGTGCCCCACGCCTCGAAGGGCAGGCCGAGCGCGGTGCCCACCACCGGGGCGATGATGACGAGCGGCAGGCCCGTCAGCACCCAGTGCGACGCGACCTTCGCCAGCAGCAACCAGCCAAGGGGCTGACCCGACATGACCCATTGTTCCATCGTGCCGTCTTCGACATCGGATCTGAACAATGATTCCAAGGCGAGCAGCGAAGCGAGCAATGCGGCCACCCAGACCACTCCCCCTGAAATTTCACGGAGTTGCGCGAGATCCGGGGTGGTCGCGAGCGGAAACAGCGTTGTGACAACTACGTAGAAGATGAGGGGTTGTGCGACTTCGCATCAGCTCAGCTCCAGGCGGCGCAGGAAGTGGGCGTGGTCGAGCAGGCGCTGGTGGGCAGCCGACAGGGCCAACCCACCCTTGTTCACGTGCTCGGTGATCAATTCCTCGACAAGCTCGATACCCGCCGTGTCGAGGTTGGTCACCGGCTCGTCGAGGATCCAGAGCACCGCCCCGGACAGCAGCAGCCGGGCCAGGGCCAGGCGCCGCTTCTGGCCGGCTGACAGGGACCGGGCCACGAGGTCGCCACGGGAGAGGATGCCGACCCGGTCGAGCGCCCCGTCGATGTCCGCGTCGGTGAGGGTGTTGCGCAGGCCGGCCAGGAAGCGCAGGTTCTCGCGAGCGGTCAGGTCGGCCTTGAGGGAATTGAGGTGGCCCAGGTAGGCCATCTCGATGTGGTACTCGTCGTTCGAGCTGCTGACGCGCTTGCCGCGCCACAGCACCGTGCCATTTTCGGGCGGCAGCAGGCCGCACACGATGCGGATCAACGTGGTCTTGCCGACGCCGTTCGGGCCGGTCAGCTTGAGGAATTCGCCGGCACGCACACCGAACGACACGTCCCGGAGGATGTGGCGGTCACCGCGCCAGCAATTGATCTCTCGCGCCTCGAGCAGGGCCCCGTCGGGCAACATCGATCCTCCGCGCACTCGTTATTCCGGCCTCTC
>JAGVUU010000246.1 GCA_019136105.1 Gammaproteobacteria bacterium | reverse complement strand
GCTCGCGTGGCGCCCTTGCGATGCACGTGCAGGGTGCGCTTGCGGCCACCGACGTCGTGCAGCTCTACCTTGCAGATGTTGTGCGAGACGTCGTACAGGAGCTGCCCGCCGAAGCCGGGCAACAAGCGACGGAACGACTCGCGGCAAAGGTGCGTGAGGATCTGCCGGTTGGCCAGCGCGCAGTTCATCGCCGCACGCATGGCGCCGAGGTAGCGCTGCCCGAGGACGGAATTGATCGGCGCACAGGCGAGCTCACGGTCCGGCAGGCGCAGGCCATGCGAGGGCGCAGCGATCGCCATGTCACGCAGGTAGTCGGTGCCCACCTGGTGACCAAGCCCGCGTGAGCCGCAGTGAATGCTCACGACGACGCGCCCCGGTTCCAGCCCGAACGCCGCGGCAGCACCCGGGTCGAACACTTCGGCGACCCACTGCACCTCGAGATAGTGGTTGCCGGATCCCAGCGTGCCCATCTCCTCGCGCTGACGCTCCCTTGCGCGCTGCGAGAGCGCCTGCGGATCGGCGCCCGCGATGCAGCCCTGCTCCTCGATGTGCGCGAGATCGTCGGCGGACCCGTAGCCCTGTGCCACGGCCCAGCGCGCGCCGCCCGTGAGCATCGCGTCCATCTCCGGATCCGAGAGGCGCAGGCGCCCGGTGCTGCCGACGCCCGCCGGGATCGCGCGCGCCAGCTCGTGCGCCAGGCGTTCCTGCACGCCGAGGACCTCGTCACGCGTGCAGGTCGACACCAGGGTGCGCACGCCGCAGGAAATGTCGAATCCGACGCCGCCCGCGGACACGACACCGCCCGCGTCCGTGTCGAACGCCGCCACCCCGCCGATCGGGAAGCCGTAACCCCAGTGCGCGTCCGGCATGGCGCAGGCCGCTCCCACGATGCCCGGCAGGCTCGCGACGTTGCAGAGCTGCCAGCGCACCTTGTCGTCCATGTCGTCGAGCAGCTGCTCGTCGGCATACAGGACCGCCGGCACGCGCATCGCGCCGGTGGGCTCGATGACCCAGCGGTAGTCGCCGTCGCGGTGCACCCCTTCGCGATTCACCTGCGGCCACCCGTCGTCAGACGTCGAGCACGCATTGCGCACGCCAGCGGCCGTCGTCGTCCTGCCGCACGGCGAGTTCGGTCAGCGTGGCGCCCTTCACCTCGACGGCCGGCGCGTGACGCTCGACGTCGACCGGCTCGCCGCGTGCCTCGGCCTCGAGTTCGCCGCCGGCGAGGCGGACGCTGAAACCCGAGAACAGCAGGTGCTGCGTCGCCATGTGATACACGAGGCTGTTGAGCCATTCGTAGAGCAGCAGTTCGAGGTCGGGCGCGCGACAGCGGATCGCAACCGTGGTCGCCTGCCGCACGTTCGCGGGCTGCGTGACGACGGCCGTCAGCGCGAGGCCGGCCTGCTCGAAAGCCTGCGCGGGGCTCGAACCGCGCCCGCGCACGCCGATGTCCGCGCCGTGCGCGAAATGCTCCCAGTCAGCCGCGCCGGCTGCCGCAGCCGGGCCCGGGGCACGGGCCCGGCCACCGGTCACGACAGTTTCTCGTGCAGGTTCGGCTCGTTGCGCAGGCTCGCCATGCGCGCCTGCAGTTGCCGCTTGGCGGCATCGAACGCGTCGCGCAGCACGACATACACGTCCTCATGGCCGTCGCGGTTCGGCCGTTCCATGTCGACGACGACGTCGTCGCCGGGCAGCGTGAGCTGCACCTTGACGTTGAACACCTTGCCCTGGTGCTGGTGGCGGTGTGGAGAGTCGACGACGACCCGGCACCCCTGGATGCGGTCACTGAACGTGCCGAGATGGTTCGCCAGCTCGCGCACGCGAGTCTCCACCGCGGCAGAAGATTCCATGTGGCGGAAGGTGATTTGGACGGGAATGGTCACGGCTTGCTGTCCTCCGCAGTCGTCCCCGCACCGGGGGACGGTTTCATTGTCGAACGGCGCCGCCCCCCGAGAATAAGTATTGCCCGCAGGGATTTACGGCGTTCGAGGCAAGCGTACACTGGTCGGAGATCTTCGGGCGACACCCGAATCCGCCGCGAGTGGCCGCAAACGCATGCAAGCCCCAGGCCCCGGCGACGCGCTCCTCGTCGTCGACGTCCAGAACGACTTCCTGCCGGGTGGTGCCTTAGGGCTCCGGGGCGGTGACGCGGTCGTGGCACCGGCCAATCGCATGCTCGCCGCCTGGCGCAAACACGGGCTCCCCGTATTCCTGTCGCGCGACTGGCATCCGGACGGTCACTGCTCTTTTGCAGCGCAGGGCGGGCCATGGCCAGTCCACTGCGTGGCCGGGACTCGCGGCGCGGAATTCGCGGCGGCGCTGGTGACCGCACCGGACGACGTCGTCATCTCGAAGGCGACCCGGGCGGACAAGGACGCCTACTCGGCGCTCGACGGAACACCGCTGGCCGCGGAGCTGCGTGCCCGCGGCGTCGGGCGGCTGTTCATCGCCGGGCTTGCGACCGATTACTGCGTGCGGGCCACGGGACGCGACGCGCGGGCTGCGGGACTCGACGTGGTGGTGCTGACGGACGCGGTGTGCGCGGTGGACGTGCAGCCCGGTGATGGCGAGCGGGCCCTGCACGAACTGGCGGCGGCGGGCTGCGAGTTGTCGACGACGGCCGCGACGCTGCGCGCGATGGAGGCCCCGGCGTGACGGACCAGGCTCGCGCCCCGGGCGCCCCCGTCCTGCTCACCGATCTCTACCAGCTCACGATGGTGACTGCGTACCACGCGCTCGGCATGGAGCGTACGGCAGTCTTCGAGTTCTTCGTGCGCCGCCTGCCCGCGCAGCGTGGCTTCCTCGTGGCGGCCGGGCTCGAGCAGGCGCTCGATCATCTTGAAGTGCTGCATTTCTCCGCGCCCGAACTGAGCTGGCTCGAATCGACTGGACGCTTCACGGCGGAGGCCCTGCGACGGCTCGCGCAGCTCCGGTTCACGGGCGACGTGGACGCGATGCCGGAGGGCAGTGTGTTCTTCGCCGGCGAGCCGATCCTGCGGGTCGTCGCACCGCTGCCGGAAGCGCAGATCGTCGAAAGCCGGCTGATCAACCTGCTCAACCTGCAGAGCCTGATCGCGAGCAAGGCGGCGCGTTGCCGTCTCGCAGCCGGCACGCGGCTGCTCGCGGA
Organism: Gammaproteobacteria bacterium; assembly: GCA_019136105.1. Lineage (GTDB taxonomy): Bacteria > Pseudomonadota > Gammaproteobacteria > Steroidobacterales > Steroidobacteraceae > RPQJ01. The sequence continues at coordinate 458 of JAGVUU010000246.1, read as the reverse complement.
CTTCGGCCTGCGCCGCGCGCAAGGCGCCGAAGCGGGATTGCTCGCGGCACGAGCCTGTTACCTCGCGGGCTTCGACTCGACCGCGACCGTCGAGGCCGGACGCCTGTTCGGCATCCCGCTGAGCGGCACCATGGCACACTCCTTCATTCAGGCCCACGACGACGAGATCGCCGCGTTTCGGGACTTCGCGAGGATTCACCCGCGCGGCGTGACCCTGTTGATCGACACCTACGACACCGTGCGCGCCGCGAGCGAAGTCGTTGCGCTGCGCCGCGAGGGCGTCCCCGTCAGTGCCGTACGTCTCGACAGCGGCGACCTGGCTGCGCTGTCTCGTGAAGTGCGGAAGGTCCTCGACGCCGGCGGTTGTGGCGAGGTGCAGATCGTCGCGAGCGGCAACCTCGACGAGCTCGAGATCGAGCGCCTGCTGGCTGCCGGTGCCCCGATCGATGCGTTCGGTG
>JAGVUU010000120.1 GCA_019136105.1 Gammaproteobacteria bacterium | reverse complement strand
TGGATCGCGGTGCAGGCGCGGGATGGCCGCGAAGCGTACACGCGCGCCGGCGACCTGCGCGTGAACGCCGACGGCCTCCTGACCAGCGGCGCGGGTCATCCGGTGCTCGGCGACGGCGGCCCGATCATCCTGCCGACTTACTCGAGCATCGGGATCGGCGTGGACGGGTCCGTCTCGATCGTGCCGCAGGGGCAGGGGCCGGAGACGGTGGCGCAGGTCGCGCGCATCCGTCTCGTCGACCCGCCGGCCGCGGACCTCGTCAAGGGCGACGACGGGCTGTTCCGCATGCGCGACGGCTCGGAGGCGCCGGCGTCCGCCGGCGTGCGGCTCGTGCCGGGCTCGCTCGAGACGTCCAACGTGAACGTCGCCGACGCACTGGTGACGATGATCGAGCTCGGCCGCCGCTTCGAATTTGCCGTGAAAGCGATGCGCACGGCCGAGGAGAACGGAGCGGCCGCCTCGCAGCTGCTGCGCGTCCAGTCGTAGCTGCAGACCAACGGAGCAGACGCATGAATCCAGCACTGTGGGCCGCCAAGACCGGACTCGACGCGCAGCAGACGCGCATCGCGGTCACGTCGAACAACCTCGCGAACGTGAGCACCAGCGGGTTCAAGAAGGGTCGCGCGGTGTTCGAGGACCTGTTCTACCAGAACGTCCGCCAGGTGGGCGCCTCGACCTCGGAGGACTCGCTCGCGCCGACCGGGCTGTCGCTCGGCACCGGTGTGCGCGTGGTCGCGACCGAGAAGCTCTACACGCAGGGCAGCCTCGCGCAGACCACGAATCCGCTCGACCTCGCGATCCAGGGGCGCGGCTTCTTCCAGGTGTCGTTGCCCGACGGCACGCTCGCCTATACGCGCGACGGCTCGTTCCAGGTCAACGCCGACGGCGAGCTCGTCACCGCGAGCGGTTACCGCGTGCAGCCGAGCATCAACATCCCGAGCAGCGCGCAGAGCATCACCATCGGCACGGACGGCGTGGTCACGGTGCAGCTCGCGGGCGAGCCGTCGCCGACCCAGATCGGCGCGTTGCAGCTCGCGGACTTCATCAACCCTGCCGGCCTGCAGGCCCGCGGCGAGAACCTGCTGCTCGAGTCGGCCTCGAGCGGACCGGCGCAGCTCGGCACGCCCGGACTCGACGGGCTCGGCACCCTGCTGCAGGGCTCGCTCGAAAGCTCGAACGTCAACGTCGTCGAGGAACTCGTCAACATGATCGAGACCCAGCGCGCCTACGAGATGAACTCCAAGGCGATCCAGACCGTCGACCAGATGCTCGAGTACGTGAGCAACCAGTTGTGAGTTCCCGCGCCACCGCGCCGCGTCGCCGCAACGCGCCGCGCTTCGTGGGGCTGTGCTGCGCCGGTGCGACGGCCGTGCTCGCCGGCTGCACCAGCCTCGCCGAGCCCGAGCCGGAGCCGGCAGGCTGGTCGACCGCGGTCGCCGCGGGAACGGCCGCCGCGCAGCCTGCGTCACGTGGCGCGATCTACCAGCGCACCTATTACGCGGCTCTGGTCGAGAATCCGACGGCGCGCCGGGTGGGCGACCTCGTCACGGTGCGCCTGGAGGAACGCACGACGGCCGCCAAGAGCGCGACGACCTCCACGAGCAAGTCGACCAGCTCCGTGATACCGGGCCCGGTCATCGGCGGGCGTCCGGTCACGGTGAACGGCACGCCGATTCTCGATACCGAAGTCGGCAGCGAGCACGAGTTCGACGGGCAGGGCGACAGCCAGCAGAGCAACCGGCTCGACGGCAGCATCGCGGTCACTGTCGTGTCGCGCCTGCCGAACGGCAACCTCGTGGTGCGCGGCCAGAAGTGGCTGCAGCTCAACCAGGGCAAGGAGTTCGTGCGTATCGAGGGCGTGATCCGGCCGATCGACCTCGAGCCTGACAACTCCATCCCCTCCTGGAAGGTGGCCGATGCCAGGATCGCCTACGGCGGCAAGGGCGTACTCAACGAGGCGAACTCGGTGGGCTGGCTCGCGCGCTTCTTCGCCTCGCCGCTGATGCCGTTCTGAGTACCGCCATGCGCCGCCGCCCGGGATCCGCACTGCTGCTCGCTGCCGCGCTCGCGACGCTCGCGCCATGGGCGGGCGGGCGCGCCGAGCGCGTCAAGGACCTCGCCGCAGTGGCGGGCGTGCGGCCCAACCAGCTCGTGGGTTACGGTGTGGTGGTCGGACTGGACGGGACCGGCGACCAGACCAGCCAGGCACCGTTCACGGTGCGCAGCATCCTCAACATGCTGGCCCGCTTCGGTGTCACCCTGCCGGCGAACGTCAACCCGCAGCTCAAGAACGTCGCGGCGGTCACCGTGCACGCCGACCTGCCGCCATTCGCGAAGCCGGGTCAGCGCATCGACGTCACCGTGTCGTCGATCGGCAACGCCAAGAGCCTGCGCGGCGGCAGCCTGATCATGACGCCGCTGGTCGGCGCCGACGGCGAGGTGTATGCGATGGCGCAGGGCAACCTCGTCGTGAGCGGCTTCGGCGTCGAGGGGCGCGACGGCTCGCGCATCGCGCTCAACGTGCCGAGTGCCGGCCGGGTGCCGAGCGGCGCGACGGTGGAGCGCGAGGTGCCGAGCGACTTCGCAACGGCGCCTCTCGTCACACTCAACCTGCACACGCCCGACTTCACGGTGGCCACACGCGTGGCGGCGAGCATCAATGCCCTGCTGGGCCCGGCGACGGCCGTGGCGGAGGATCCCGTCTCGGTGCAGGTGCAGGCGCCCACCGATCCCACGCAGCGCATCGCGTTCGTCGCGCAGCTGCAGGAACTCGAAATCGACCCGGGCGAGGGCCCGGCGCGCGTGATCGTCAATTCGCGCACCGGGACGGTCGTGATCGGGTCCAACGTGCGCGTGTTGCCGGCAGCGGTGGCGCACGGCTCGCTCTCCGTGACCATCACCGAGCGCTTCGATACCAGTCAGCCCGAGCCTTTCGGTCGCGGCGAGACGGTGGTGACGCCGCGCTCGGACATCGACGTGTCGGAAGGCGCCGGACGCATGTTCAAGTTCGACGCGGGCGTGAACCTCGACGAAATCGTGCGCGCGGTGAACCAGGTGGGCGCGGCGCCGGGCGACCTGGTCGCGATCCTGCAGGCCCTCCGGGAAGCCGGCGCGTTGCGCGCCGAGCTCATCGTGATCTGAGGGCCGTCGTGGCTGCCGACGCACGCCCGGCCGGACTGGTCGCCGACCCGCAGGGACTGGCCGCGCTCAAGGCCGGCGCGCGCCAGCAGTCGCCCGAGGCGCTGCGCGAGGCGGCACGGCAGTTCGAGGCCCTGCTCGCGCGGATGATGATCCACAGCATGCGCGAGGCGAGCCTCGGCGAGGGGCTGCTCGACAACGAGCAGGGGGACCTCTATCAGGACATGCTCGACCAGCAGTGGGCGGTGGAACTCACGCGTGGCAAGGGTCTCGGGCTCGCCGACCTGCTGATCCGCCAGCTGTCGGTAGCCGGGGTGCCGGCCACCGGCGCGGGCACCGCGACCGGCGCGACAGACGCGACAGACGCAGTTGCAGTGCCCGCCGCGAGCAGGACCTGGGCGCCCGCGCCGGTGGCCACGGGGTGGCCGCCGCGCTCGCGCGAGGAGTTCGTCGCCGCGCTCTGGC
>JAGVUU010000018.1 GCA_019136105.1 Gammaproteobacteria bacterium | reverse complement strand
GAGCGCATGCGCCAGGCGATGGAAGAGTCGCGCGAGGACTACCGCCCCAGCGACGGCTGGGCGTCGAGCGGCTCGGACTGGCCGAACTCGTCGGGCCAGTAAGCCGCGGCGACGGCCGTCACGGTTGACGCTCACGAAAAAAGGCACCGGGCGCTCGGCCCGGTGCCTTGGTCGTTTCCTTGAAGGCCGCGAGGCTGAGCGGGTTACTTGGCCATGAGCGCCGCCTGCGCCGCGGCGAGGCGGGCGATGGGCACGCGGAACGGCGAGCAGGAGACGTAGTCCATGCCGACCTTGTGGAAGAAGTGGACGCTCTTGGGATCGCCGCCGTGCTCGCCGCAGATGCCGATCTTGAGCGTCGAGCTCACCGAGCGGCCCTTCTCGATCGCCATGGCGACGAGCTGGCCGACGCCGGTGCGGTCGATGGACTGGAAGGGATCGACTTCCAGCAGGTCCTTCTGGAGGTAGTCGGGGAGGAAGGTGTTGATGTCGTCGCGTGAGAATCCGAAGGTCATCTGGGTGAGGTCGTTGGTGCCGAAGGAGAAGAAGTCGGCCTTCTCGGCGATCTCATCGGCGGTCAGCGCGGCACGCGGCACCTCGATCATCGTGCCGATCTTGATGTCCAGTCGCGGCTTGTAGTCCTGCTCGGCCTTGACCTTGGCGATGGTCTCCTCGGTGAGCCGGCGGAGGTACTCGAGTTCCTTCTGCGTGCCCACCAGGGGGATCATGATCTCCGGCAGCGCCTTGATCTTCGAGCGGATGCACTCGATGGTCGCCTCGGTGATCGCCGTGACCTGCATGCGCAGGATCTCCGGGTAGGTGACGCACAGGCGGCAGCCGCGGTGCCCGAGCATGGGGTTCATCTCGTGCAACTGGCCGACGCGCTGCTTGACCTTCTCCAGGCTCATGTTCATCGCCCGGGCCAGCTCGTTCTGGCTCTTGTCGTCGTGGGGCAGGAACTCGTGCAGCGGCGGGTCGATGAGGCGGATCGTGACCGGGTAGCCCTTCATCGCCGACAGGATGCCGACGAAGTCGTCGCGCTGGAAGGGGAGGAGTTCGGCCAGCGCCTTCTCGCGCTGCTCGGTGGTCTCGGCGAGGATCATCTTCCGCATGCTCTTGATGCGGTCGCCCTCGAAGAACATGTGCTCGGTGCGTGTGAGGCCGATGCCCTGGGCGCCGAAGTCGCGGGCGCGCTGCGCGTCCGCGGGTGTGTCGGCGTTGGTGCGCACGCCCATCGTGCGGTACTTGTCGCTCCAGCGCATGACCTTCGAGAAATCGCCGGAGAGCTTGGCCTCGACGGTGGAGAGTGCGCCCTGGATCACCTCGCCCGTCGAACCGTCGAGCGAGATCACGTCCTCACGGGTAAAGACGCGTCCGCTCGCCGTGAAAGTGCCCTTGGCGGCGTCGATCATCACCTCGCCGGCGCCCGCGACGCAGCACTTGCCCCACCCCCGGGCGACGACCGCCGCGTGGCTGGTCATGCCGCCGGTGCTGGTGAGGATGCCGGCGGCCAGGTGCATGCCCTCGACGTCCTCCGGGCTGGTCTCCTTGCGGACGAGGATGACCTTCTCGCCGTTGCGTGCGCGGCGCACGGCCTCCTCGGCCGTGAACGCGGGTTTGCCGACCGCCGCGCCGGGAGAGGCCGGCAGCCCGCGCGCCAGCACCCGGGCCACCTTCTTGGCCGTGGGGTCGAAGCTCGGGAGCAGCAGCTGCACGAGGTCGCCGGCGGGGATGCGCAGCAGCGCCTGCTTCTCGTCGATGAGGCGCTCGTTGACCATGTCGCAGGCGATCTTGATCGCGGCGGCGCCGGTGCGCTTGCCCGTGCGGGTCTGGAGCATGTAGAGCGTGCCGCGCTCGATGGTGAACTCGATGTCCTGCATCTCGCGGTAGTGCTTCTCCAGCACGTTCTTGATCTTGATGAGCTGGTCGTAGACCTTCTTGTTCCACTTGGGCATCTCGGAGACGTGCTTGGGCGTGCGGATGCCCGCGACCACGTCCTCGCCCTGCGCGTTGATGAGGAACTCGCCGTAGAAGACGTTGTCGCCGGTCGAGGGGTTGCGGGTGAAGGCCACGCCCGTGCCCGAGTCGTCGCCCATGTTGCCGAAGACCATGCTCTGGACGTTCACCGCCGTGCCCACCAGGCCCGAGATGCTGTTGATGCGCCGGTAGGCGAGCGCGCGGTCGGCGTTCCAGGAGCGGAAGACGGCCTCGATCGCCAGTTCGAGCTGCTTGAAGGGGTTCTGCGGGAAGTCCTCGCCGACGTACCGGCGGTACACGGCCTTGTAGGTCTCGCAGAGCTCGACGATGCCGTCGACCGGCACGTCGGTGTCGCTCTGGGCGCGGTACTTCTTCTTGATCTCGTCGAACTTCTTCTCGAAGTGCTCGTGGTCGACGCCCATGACCACGTCGCCGAACATGTTGATGAGCCGCCGGTAGGCGTCGTACGCGAAGCGCTTGTTCTTGGTGATCGCCGCCAGGCCCTCCGTCGCCGCGTCGGTCAGGCCCAGGTTGAGGATCGTGTCCATCATGCCGGGCATGGAAACCGCGGCGCCGGAGCGGACCGACACCAGCAGCGGGTTGTGCACGTCGCCGAACTTCTTGCCGGTCTCCTTCTCCAGCATCGCGACGTTCTTCTGCACCTCGTTCATCAGGCCGTGCGGCAGGCGCTTGCCGGCCTTGTAGTACATCGCGCACACGTCGGTGGTGATCGTGAAGCCCGGCGGAACGGGCAGGCCGATGCTCGTCATGTCGGCGAGGTTCGCGCCCTTGCCGCCGAGGATGAGCTTCATGTCGTTGCGGCCTTCGGTCTTGGTCTTGCCGAAGTAGTACACCATCTTGGCGGGCTTCTTGAGGTGCCCGTTGGCGGTGCCGTTCGTCCCCGCCGCGCCGGTCATCGCGCTGGGGCCCGGCGCCAGGCGCTTGCTGCTCTTCTTCTTGCTGGACCCCGCTTCGTGGGTGCGGGTCGCGGTGCTCGATCGATCGGCCATGAGTCTGCCTTTCTTCCGTGAGCCCGGCGGCGCCGGGCGATGTTCAATGAGGCGCGGGCGCATCGATCGCCCGGCTCGCGCTGACGTCGGCGCGGCCCCGCCGCCCTTCCCCCGGGCCCCTCCAACTCCGCCGCCGCGTGCAAACATCAATCATAGAAGGGCCGGGGTCGGGTGTCTGAAAACTCGTGTAAATCCAGTGGTTTCAGTCTGTTGAGCGTCGATTTCGTGGTCGCCCGCCCGTCCCCGATGCCGGGGTGCGGCGCGATACGCTCCACCGCCTTGTCCCGCCACCCCCCCGCAACTTGGACACCCGTAACAAGCCCGCTCGGCCCGTCCGATGCCCTGCGCCGGATGCGGGATCGCGCCCAAACGCCGCGGGTCGCGCTGGTCTCCGCGGGGGTCGGGGGCGCAAATCCGTGGTCGCGATGGAGCGTCGTCGGGACGCCCAGCGCGACCCGTTCACGCTGCCTGTGGGACGCGGACCTGCCGACCGACGCGGCGCGAGCCCGGGCGAGCGCGATCGACTTCCTCCGCGAGGTGTGCGCGCCGACCATGCCGCCGAACGCCGCGCCGCACCAACGGCCGTGGATGCTCCCGCTGAAGGTGCTGGTGCTTTCCTACGAACTGGGTCGAGTGATGGAGCCCTCGCCCAGCCCGC
>JAGVUU010000117.1 GCA_019136105.1 Gammaproteobacteria bacterium | reverse complement strand
GTGGTGCAGACCCGCATCCGCACCACCGACGTGCTGGCCCGCCTCGGCGGCGACGAGTTCGGCGTCCTGCTGTCCGACTGCACGCTCGACACCGCCAGCCGCATCGCCGAGAACCTGCGCCAGGCGATCCGCGACTTCCGCTTCCTGTGGGGCGACCACGTCATGAACGTCGGCGTCTCGATCGGCATCGCCGAGATCAACGGCGACTCCGAGTCCCTCGCGGCGGTGATGAGCGCCGCCGACGTCGCCTGCTACTCGGCCAAGGACTCCGGTCGCAACCGCGTGCAGACGTACCAGCAGGGCCGCGCGCCCGAGCGCCACCGCGAGATGCAATGGGTGTCGCGCATCACGCGCGCCTGCGACGAAGACCGGCTCGAGCTGCTCTGCCAGCCGATCGTGCCGATCCGCACCGGCGTCGAGAAGCTGCGCCACTTCGAGCTGCTGCTGCGCATGCGCGACGAACAGGGCCACCTGGTACAGCCGTCCGAATTCATCCCGGCGGCCGAGCGCTTCAACCTGATGCCCTCGATCGACCGCTGGGTGGTGCGCCAGGCCTGCTCGCGCCTCGCCCACCGCCGCGGCGACGCGAGCCGAGAGCCCTACGTACTCGCGATCAACATCTCGGCGACGACACTCAACGACGAGCAGTTCCTCGACTACGTGGTGACCGAACTCGCGCGCGCCGACCTCACGCCGGGGGCGTTGTGCTTCGAGTTCACCGAGGCGGCCGCCATGAACAGCCTCGCCGCCGCGACCCACTTCATCCGCGAGCTGCGGGGCCGCGGCTGCCGCTTCTCGCTGGACGATTTCGGCAGCGGCCTGTCGTCGTTTATGTTCCTGAAGAGCCTGCCCGTGGACTTCCTAAAGCTCGACGGGCAGTTCATGCACAACGTCACCCACGACCACATCGACCGCAGCATGGTCGAGGCGATCGCGCAGATCGGCGAGAGCATGAACATCCGCACCGTCGCCGAGCGCGTCGACTCCGCGGACGTGCTGGCCCGCCTCGCGGACATCGGCATCCAGTACGCGCAGGGCCACTACATCAGCGCGCCGCAGCCGGTCGCGATCCTCGATGCGCTGGTGCGCGTGGACACCGACGATCTGCGGCTGCTAGCCTGAGCTCGTGACCGACAAGCTCATCCTGCTGATTCACTGCCCGGATCGTGAAGGCCTGGTGGCTTCGGTCACCAACGTCATCCGCCGCTTCCGCGGCAACGTCGTGGATCTCGACCAGCACGTCGACACGGAGCGCGGCGTGTTCTTCATGCGCGTGGCCTGGAACCCGGCGACCGACGACGAGGCTGGCGTCGAGGAGTTCCAGCGCGCCTTCGTGTCGGAAGTGGCGGCGCCCTACGCCATGCAGTGGCGGCTCCAGCGCGCCAGCCGGCGCGAGCGGATGGCCGTGTTCGTCTCGAAGTACAGCCACTGCCTGTACGACCTGCTCGCGCGCTGGGAGTCGGGCGAGTGGGACGTCGAGATCCCCCTGATCGTCAGCAACCACCGCGACCTGGAGCCGGTGGCACGGAGGCACGGCGTGAGGTTCGAGCACGTGCCCGTCACTGCCGCGACCAAGGCCGGGGCCGAGCGTCGCCAGCTCGAGTTGCTGCGCGAGGCCGGCGTTGACCTCGTGGTACTGGCGCGCTACATGCAGATCGTGTCGCCGGAGTTCATCGCGGCGATGGACGGCAAGGTGATCAACATCCACCACTCGTTCCTGCCGGCCTTCGCGGGCGGCCAGCCGTACCACGCCGCCAATGCGCGCGGCGTCAAGATCATCGGCGCGACGAGCCACTACGTGACGGCCGACCTCGACGCGGGGCCGATCATCGCGCAGGACGTGGTGACGGTGAGCCACAAGGACTCGGTCGAGGACATGGTACGCAAGGGCCGCGACCTCGAGAAGATCGTGCTGGCACGCGCGGTGTACGCGCACCTGATGCACCAGATCCTCGTCTACGACAACCGCACGGTCGTATTCGAATAAATAGGAGAATGTCCCCTATTTAATCTTCTTCGCGGGCCGCGCGCTTGCGATCGTGCTCCTTGAGCGCACGCTTGCGGAGGCGAATGGAAGACGGCGTGATCTCGACGAGCTCGTCGTCCTCGATGAACTCCATCGCCTGCTCGAGCGTGTAGCGCACCGGCGGCGTGAGCACGATGTTCTCGTCGCGGCCCGCGGCGCGGATGTTGGTGAGCTTCTTGCCCTTGAGCGGGTTCACCACGAGGTCGTTGTCGCGGCTGTGGATGCCGACGATCTGTCCCTCGTACACCTCGTCGCCGTGCGCGCACATCAGGCGGCCGCGCTCCTGCAGGTTGAAGAGCGAGTACGCGAGCACCGTGCCCTGCGCGTTCGAGATCATCACCCCGTTCTGGCGCGCCGCGATCGGCTTGTCGAGCACGGGGGCGTAGTGGTCGAACACGTGGAACAGCAGCCCCAGGCCCGAGGTGAGCGTGCGGAACTCGGTCTGGAAGCCGATCAGGCCGCGCGCCGGGATCACGTAGTCGAGGCGCACGCGGCCCTTGCCGTCCGGGTGCATCGCCTGCAGCTGGCCGCCGCGGCTGCCGAGCGCCGTCATCACCGCGCCCTGGCTCGAGTCCTCGATGTCCACGGCGAGGATCTCGTACGGCTCGTTCGGCACGCCGTCGATCTCCTTGATCACCACGCGCGGCCGCGACACCGCGATCTCGTAGCCCTCGCGCCGCATGTTCTCGAGCAGCACGCCCAGGTGCAGTTCGCCGCGGCCGTACACCTGGAACTTGTCCGGGTCGTCGGTCTCCTCGACGCGCAACGCCACGTTGGTGAGCGCCTCGCGCAACAGCCGCTCGCGGATCTGGCGGCTGGTGAGGTACTTGCCCTCACGGCCCGCGAACGGCGAGGTGTTCACCTCGAACGTCATGCCGATGGTCGGCTCGTCCACGACGAGCGGCGGCAGCGCCTCGGGCTGCATCGGGTCGCACAGCGTGTCGGAGATCGCCGGTCGCTCGATGCCCGCGAACGCGACGATGTCGCCGGCGCCCGCCTCGTCCACCTCGATGCGGTCGAGGCCGAGGAAGCCGAGCACCTGGATGATCTTCTCGCTGCGCGCCTGGCCGTGGCGGTCCACCACGGTGACGTTCATGCCCTTGCGAACCTTGCCGCGCTTGATGCGGCCGATGCCGATCGCGCCCACGTAGCTCGAGTAATCGAGCTGCGACACCTGCAGCTGCAGCGGGCCGTTCGGGTCCACGTCGGGCGGCGGGCAGTGGTTGACGATCGCCTCGAACAGCGTGGTCATGTCGCCGCCGCGATGGCCGGGGTCGAGCGTCGCGAAACCCGACAGCGCCGAGGCGTAAACCACCGGGAAGTCGAGCTGCGCCTCGGTGGCGCCCAGGCGGTCGAACAGGTCGAAGGTCTGGTCGAGCACCCAGTTCGGGCGCGCCTCGTGGCGGTCGATCTTGTTGATCACCACGATCGGGCGCAGGCCGTGCGCGAACGCTTTCTGAGTGACGAAGCGGGTCTGCGGCATCGGGCCGTCCACCGCGTCCACCAGCAGCAGCACCGAGTCCACCATCGACAGCACGCGCTCGACCTCGCCGCCGAAGTCGGCGTGCCCGGGCGTATCCACGATGTTGATGCGGTAGCCGTTCCAGCGGATCGCC